>JAICSR010000430.1 GCA_025936795.1 Ktedonobacterales bacterium
AACCCGTTGGCCGCCGCTCGAAGCTACGGAGTCTCATCGAAGAACGCGATAGACTCTCCCACCGCTAGAGCGGTCTCGCCGGGCGCCCCTGCGCTGTACGGTTCCATTGCAGAAGGGCCAGCATGCCTGACCAGCCACCTGCTAAAACAAAGATGGCGATGCCCCACCATTGCACCCACATCTCCGCAGGCCTCTCGTCCACCTGGTAATAGACTGTGACAGGGAGCGTGGCCTGACACAGTTGGAAGAGTGCGACAAGCGCCGCGACTCCCACCAGGCCGCCAACCAGCAAGATGGCGGTCTGTTTGATAGCGCGGCGCACCTGCCCTGTCGCGGCACAGTAGCCCACAAAGGTGACCAACGCCAGCGCCTCGATCACGAGGCAAGGCGTCAGAAGCGCCTGGGTAGCAGGAGCAAACCGAGCGAAGTACTCGTATGGGGGCGGGCAGCTGTCAAAGCAGGTGAAGGCCACGCCGAGCGTCCCTTGGAGAAACCCTGCGGCAAGCCCTGCCAGGATGGCCAGGATGGCAAGGACTCGCGATATGTAGAACAGGATCAGGGCGAACACGCGCATGCGACCTCCGTAGCGCTGACCATGAGCGTCACTCACGCCGCGTAGAGCAGCGCCTGCAACTCACTCATCGCCGCGCGCAACTGTTCCGCGCCACCAAAGAGTTCCACAATCTCCGGCACGCTCCCCCGTTCAGCGATGGCAGGTAGCCGCAGCGCATCGGGCAGCGTCAATTCATCGGGGCCATAGCTGGCGTACTGCTCTACCAGGCGCTCCAGGATGGCGCGCGCCTCAGGAGCATAGCGAGCGAAAAACTCGCGCTTCTCTTTGCGCAGGCGGTTCGCGCGCTCCTGCCGGGTCAGAACGGGCGTGCGGAAGGCGAGATTGCAGAGCAGGTCGAAGGGGTCGGCGTCGGGCTGGCCCATCACCTCCGCAAGCTGCTCCAGCGTCACCCCGCGCTCATCCAGCGCCGCCACGATGCGCGCCCGCTCCTCGCTCTGCGCCCAGGCGCCGCGCAGGTCATCCGCCGAGCGATAGAGGCTGCGTACCTGCTCGCCCGTGTAGTCGGTGAACTGGAGCGTGCGCAACTTGCGCCCATCCGCGTCGAGCGTCTGCACCGTCTCGTGAATGATGCTGACCTCCACGCCATTCGCCAGATAGAACTTGCGGCGCTCGCGCACCACTTGCGACGGGATGATGTGCGGCTCCTCGTAGGTCACGCCAGCGCCGCCCGCGTCCGCCAGCCCGGCGAGCGTCTCCGCGTCCGCCGCGTCGTCGCCTTCTGCCTGTGGCGCTGTGGGCAGGTCGGTCAGCGTCTCGGTCTCGCCTGCAGCGTTCAGCGTCTCGATAATCGCGCGCACCGGCTCACCATCGAAGGCCGGGTCGGCGAAGTTCTGGGTCGCCGCGCCAGTATAGTCGAGGATGGTGAAGTAGAGCTTGCCGTAATCTGCGCGCACCCGCGTGCCACGCCCGATGATCTGCTTGAAGTCGGTCATCGAGCCGACATGGCGAAACAGCACGACATTCCTCACCATCGGCGCATCCACTCCGGTCGTCAGCATCTGCGAGGTCGTCAGGATCACCGGCGTCTGCGACTCCACATCCTGAAAGGTCGAGAGCAGCGTCTTCCCCAGGTCGCCCTCGTCGCCTGTCACGCGCGCCACATAGGTGGGATGCTGGCGTACCAGGTCGGCATTGGCGTTGGCGAGCGCCCGCCGCATCTGGTCGGCATGCTCCTGATCTACGCAGAAGACGAGCGTCTTGGCGAAGCGATCGGTCGCCTTGAGGTAGCGTGTCAGGTGCTGTGCGACGGCCTCGGTGCGCGACGTGAGGGAGAGGCTGCGCTCGAAGTCGCGGGTGGTGTACTCGCGGTCGGGAATCTCGCGCCCATAGTCGTCCTGCTGCCCCAGATAGGGGCGGAATCCTTCGGCGTCCACGTCAATCACGATGCGGCGCACCTCATAGGGCGCGAGGAAGCCGTCCTGAATGCCCTGCTTCAGGCTATAGGTGTAGATTGGAGCGCCGAAATACTCATAGGTGTCGCGGTTATCCTCGCGCAGTGGCGTCGCCGTCATGCCCAGTTGTGTCGCGCCCGTGAAGTATTCCAGAATCTCGCGCCAGGAGGAATCATCGCGGGCGCTACCCCGGTGCGCCTCATCCACGATGATGAGATCGAAGAAGTCTGGCGCATACTGGCGATAGAGCGGCGGTCGCTCAGGGTCGCCCATCAGACTCTGGTAGGTGGAAAAGTACATCTGGCGCGTCTTATTGGCTCTGCCGCCCATGATCTTGTAGCGCGCGTCGCCAAATGGCGCAAAGGTCTTGTCCTTGGGATCATCCACCAGCACCGTGCGGTCGGCCAGGAAGAGGATGCGCGGCTTCTTCCCCGGCTGGCCCTTGACATTCCAGTCGCCGTTCCAGAGCCGCCAGGCGATCTGGAACGCGATGACCGTCTTACCTGTGCCGGTCGCCAGCGTCAGCAGCACGCGCCGCTTTCCCATCAGAAGCGCTTCCATCGCCCGATTGATGGCGATCTGCTGGTAGTAGCGCGGCGTGTGGTCGGAGCGATGGTAGGGCGCCAGCAGCTTGTTTTCGAGCGCTGGCTCGGTGAGACCCCTGGCGATTCGATAGCGGCGCCACAACTCTGCGGGAGACGGGAACGCCTCAACCTCGCGTTCCAGACCAGTCGAAAAGTCGAACTCAAGGATGCTCAGCCCGTTGGTGGCATAGGCGAATAGCAGGCCCAGCGTCTCCGCATAGGATTTGGCCTGCTGCATCCCATCGCCCGCGCTCTTGTAGGCGGCCTTGGCCTCGACCACTGCCAGTGGATAGATCGGCTCCTTGTAGTAGAGCAGGTAGTCCGCGCGCTTGGGCCGCCCGCGCCGCGCTACACGCCCCTCGACCAGGATGCGCCCATCCGTGAAGGTGCGCTGCTCGCCAATCTGGTCCGTTTGCCAGCCTGCCTGATAGAGTCCGGGCAGAACGTAGGTACGGCAGGTATCCGCTTCCGTTGGCATACAGCTTCTCCCCACTCTCCGCCCGACGCCTCATTCCATTGTCGCTCGCGCTGGGGCAGTGTCCATCGTACCAAGAATGCGGCAAAGGAGCAAGCGAGAGCGCCAGTTGTCGCACGCTCCCCCCAACCCCGCTCCCAGCGGGCGATGGGATTTCCGGCTCCCAGGAGGCGAGGTGGCTCCTCCGGCTCCCCTCTCCTCGTGGGAGAGGGGCTGGGGGTGAGGTCGCCTCCAACACGTTGCTGGCTACGTAGGGCAGCGCCTGCCCTGCGCGGTACAATTCGTGCGTCTT
>JAICSR010000364.1 GCA_025936795.1 Ktedonobacterales bacterium
GCGCCCCCGTTGGCAGGAGCGCACATCAGCGGTGGGCATGTCTCGTGAGGCGTCTGCTACGACAGAATCAGCCGCGAGCGCTGGAAGCGGGCTAACGAGATGAGCAGCAGCACGACGTCCAGAATAACGAGGATGGCGACCAGGACGAGAAACGTCTGCGCCGTCTGCGTTGCGCTGGCGGAGTTGAGCGCTGCGAGGACGGCGCTCTGCGCCTGGTGCGGCAGGAATTGTAAGACGATGAACGGGACGAAGACCACCGCCAGGAAGCCGAAGCTCATGTTCAGTTGCGCCTGCCGCGTATTGGGCGCGCGCAGTGAGACAAGGCACCCTATGCTCGACACAAGCAGCGACGTGAGCAGCGCGAACACGACGATAGCAAACGCCAGGTTCGCCGGATAGAAGACTAACCCTGAGCCAGCGCTCGCGTTCTTCGATGAGAGGTTCGCAACGACCGCCTGAATCAGCGCTGCGAGTATCCCGACTGTCCACCCATAGGCCACCGCCGCGCCGAATTTGCCAAACAGGATAGCGCGGTCACTGAGCCGACTCGCCAGCAGTGTCTCCAGGGTATGCCGCTCGCGTTCGCCTGCGAAGCTGTCGGCGACGATGGTTTGCAGAATGAGGTAGGGCAGGAACAAACTATCAACGATCAAAGGCGCCGCTGTCGTGAACATTTCACGCCCCAACTGCAGCGGCAAGAAGATGCTGATGAGCCCAATGATCAGCAGCACGCCGACCACGCCGCGCCCGCGTCCGCTGCCCCCGCTACCACTGGCGCCAGCAAGATATTCGCGCCACTCTTTCAGCATGACCGTCCAGATGTCCGTGATCATCGCGCCGCCTCTTTCACACGGTCCTCTTCCATCAGCGAGAGGAACACCTCTTCCAGGCTGGCCTGGCCGCGACGCACCTCCTCGATCTGCGCGCCAGCCTCCACCAGCGCCGCCACAATCGGCGCCATGCGTACCTGCTGGTTCGCGAGCTCCAGGGTCAGGCGCCCGTTCTGCGCCTCCGCGCTTGCGATGTCGCGCCGTGCGCGCAGCGCCGCCAGCGTCTCAGGCGTGAAGCCATCGCCGAATATCTCAGCCTCTGGCCGACCGGTCTGCTGGCGCAGGATGTCGGGGCTGCCAACAGCCAACAGTTTGCCGGTACGGATGACGCCAACCTGCTGGCAGAGCCGCTCCGCTTCAGGCAGGTTGTGCGTGTTGAGGAAGACCGTCACACCTTCGCTCGCGACCAGCTTCTCAAGGTCGTCGCGCAGAGCCGCCGCAGCTAGCGGATCAAGCCCGGCTGTCGGCTCGTCGAGGAAGATCAGCGTTGGCCGATGCAGCAGCACACGGGCGATGGCCAGCTTTTGCTTCATGCCGCGGCTCCACGTACCGACGCGCTCTTTGCGCCGGTCATACAGCCCCACATGCGTCAGCAGCTCTTTGATGCGCGCCTGCCGCTCGGCGGCGGAGAGGCGCCAGACGCGGCCGTAGAAGTCGAGGTTGTCTTCCGCCGTCAGCCGCTCGTAGAGTCCGCTGAATTCGAGCAGCGCGCCCGTGCGCTCGCGGATGGCGCTGCCCTGCGTGCGCGTGTCGAAGCCAAGCACCTGCGCCTGGCCTGTGGTCGGCTCCAGCAGCCCAAGCAGCAAGTTGATGGTGGTCGTCTTGCCTGCGCCGTTGGCGCCCAGAAATCCGAAGATGATCCCTGGTGGTACCTCCAACGTCAGCGCGTCAACCGCCCGCACAGCGGCGAAGTCGCGCGTCAGGTTGGTGGTGCGGATCGCGGCCTCGGTCATAGTTACCGCCTCCTCTGGCCCTGGTTCCGGTAGGCTGGCAGCCAGGAATACAACACACATAGTACGACTAAATGCGTATCGGAGTTCTTACGAGGCGTGCGAGACGGTCAAGATGCGCTTGAACCCATCATCTCATACAGTGCTAGTGGCGCAGTCTGTTCAACCAGAGCGCTTGACGAGAACTCCAATAGCCAGCTTCCATAGGAACCCGATGGTTCGATGGTTTCTCGCGGTTGCGTCAGGGCCGCTGTTTTGGTATACTAGTCGGGTATCTGCCCGGAAACATCCAGTCAAGAGATAGAGCGCGCCGTATGTGTGGCGATGTTCGCCATGTCATCTGTGCCTGAGCCGCCGCCAGACACCCCACAGGAGGAATCTGCCACCTATGCCGAATATCAGGTCGGCCAAGAAGCGGATGCGGATCGAAGAGAAGCGCCGCCTTCGCAACAACACCGTCAAGTCCACCGTGCGCACCTTCGTGACGAAGGCGCGCACTGCCATCGTCGCCGCGCCAGAAGGCGACGAGACCGAAGAGGCTATTCGCGAGGCCATCAGCAACCTCGACAAGGCCGCCTCGAAGGGCGTGCTGCATCGCAATAACGTCGCCCGGCGCAAGTCGCGCCTGATGGCGCGTCTGCATACGGCGCAGCAGGTCAAGGCCGCGAAGTAGCCGCCCCGCTTTGCGCAGGCCGCGCGCTCAATGCACGAGTCCGTACACATGCTGTACGGGCTCTTTTTTCAGGGTAGCTAAACCGTCTTGGGAAACGCTTCCTCTACGCTTGGCGGGTAGGTCTGTGGATCGCAGCGAGCGATGCCTGCACACGCAGGACACGGACGACAGGCGCCCCTGCAGGCGGTTGCGACGCTGACTCGCACGGTCTCCACACCAACCGCGCGGGACGAAGTGATCCACACCACGGCGAATCATCCCTGGCTGACGGCTGATCACGGCTGGCTGGTAGCGGGGCACTTGCAGGTCGGTGAGCCGGTGCGGTTGCTCGATGGCGCGACGGCGCGGGTGGTGATGCTGCAGACGTTGCCAGGCGTGGGGCCGATGTGGGATCTCTCACTCGATAGCGTGCACGCGTTTGCAGTGGGCGATGTCCAGGCAGTGGTGCATAATGTAAACTGCTTCAACTCACCACCACTTTCGATTGACGATGGACAGTTTGGGGCCAAGGTTGGGAAGCATGCTGCGGACTTTGGACTTGACCCAGCAGACCCGGAGGCGCGTGTGCAGATACACGCCATCATCAACGACATCCACGACAACTTCGACGAGGTTAGACAGGGGCCTAGGAACCCGAAGGGTGGTGGAGGGAGCGACTATCTCTTCTACCGACAGGGTGCGAACGTTGTAGTTACCCAGGCAGATGGTCAATTCGTGACCATTCTCCAGGGAGGCGAGACGAACGGATGGTTCCAACGGGCCATCCCTGTGGCGGGGCCGTGAGAATGTTGCTTACTCTACAGGCTTATACAAGTCGAAAGATTACCGGTGTCAGACGGGTGTGGTTCGAGATTCGCGGGCAGTTCGATCAGGCTGTCGGTCCATTGGAGATTACTTTTGATGGTGGCGTCACGGTCGTGCTTGATGCTGCCGCTAATGGGCAGTCACTCGTCGTCAAGTTGGGGCCTTGGGAAGATCCCTTCGAAGGAAAGATGACTCCGGAGAATCGGCAGTTTGTTCAATCATCCGGAAAATGGTCAGCCGTTGATGTCCGACACGAGTCTCCATATGTGGACTTAGTCGGCGAGCGTTTGACGGGCGTAACTCCGATTTCGGCTTGGAAGGACGACGTCACCGGTGTGATCATGACGATCGGGAATTACGAAGTCAGAGCCGAAGTGGTAGCTGACAATCTCGTGGTCAACATTGCCTGACTATCTCGAACGGCGATTCTGAGTTGGCTGAGAAGGCGAAACTGGCGGCGTCTGCGGAGGTGGCGCGCGCCTCTCCTTCGCGGCTAGCACCCCGGTGGCAACCCCCCAGCGGCGAGCGCGCTAACGGCAGCCCCAAGAACGGCGACACCGTGCTAGCCTACAACCCGACGACCGACATGAGCGAGCCTGAACCGGCGCCCATGTCTAGCTCAGCCACGACTACGATTGGGTCGAAGTGCAATTGACCACAACCAGTGGCAACGCAATGTCGAGGCGTAGCCAACCTATGACGCGCTCTCCAACGTCATCGCGACGACCACCACCCTGCCCCAGGGCGTGGATACGCAGGTCTTCTGCTATGATGACCTCTCCCGAATGACGAGGGTGGGTCGAGTGGCACACCGGCGTGCAGCGGGGCACCGACACCGAGTGATACCGGGCAGCCTGGCGGGCAGTGGCGCGAGCTACTCGGGCAGCTACGCCTACGACCCGCTGAACCACCTGACAAGCGGGCCGCTGGGCAGCGCCAGC
>JAICSR010000076.1 GCA_025936795.1 Ktedonobacterales bacterium
CCCTCACGCGCATAGGCTGCGCGCAGCAGATCATACATCTCGCCGAGCGTGCGTCCGGGGCGCGTCGTCGCGATCACTTCGGCGTCCACACGCGCCACGGCAGCGACAAGATTGCGCAGTGATTCCGGGGCCTCGCCAAAATAGACCGTGCGGGTCAATGCGCTGACGAGTCCCTGGAAGCGCAGGCAGAGCACAAGCATCGCCTGCCGCTCGATCACCTTCGCCGTCGGCAGTGGATGCCGGAAGCGCGCGATGCGGTCATCGCTGCCGACCAGCGTGACCGTCGCCGCGCCACCGCGCCGCCTGCTGGCCGCTGCGAGCGCCGCCGCCGCGTCCAGCTCCGTCATCCCTGGCGCAAGCGCGTGGATCGCCTCCCACATTGCAGCGGCAGCGAAGGTTGCTCCCGCGCGCAGACGACGCTGCTCGCCCGCCGTCAGCAGCGAGCGCATCGCCACGAGGTCTGCGTTCAGGTCCACACACGAACGGCTCTGCATCGTCGCCAGCGGTGTATCGGCGCCCAGCCGTCGCGCGGCGATACGCTGGCGCAGCGCCTGGCCACGCGCATACCACGGCTCGACGACGAAGCCAAACCCCAGCGCGTCGAGCCGCTCCTCTGCGCGCAGGCGTGGCTCCTCGATGGGATCGGTCAGGACAACCGCCTCGTCTGGCGTCACCAGCAGCGCGCAGGCGGCCGTATCCACGGACTCATCCACGTAGGTCGCGGCTCCTGCGGTTAGCCAGGCGGTGTTAGCGATAGTGGCGAGATGCAGCGCATCCACGCCGCGCCGCCACATCAACTCTCGCAGCCGCGCTAGCTTGCCCGCGACCTCGTCGCGCCGCAGCGCCAGTTCATCCGCGCCATCCTCAGCAGTCTCAGCCATCGCCGTCTCCTCACCTGCGCCCCTGCGCGCTGCTACTCACTCGCCTCCGAGAACGCCGCCAGCGCATGCATCGTCGGCGCGAGCGTGGTGTAGAGCGTGGAATACTGCGCATAGAGCGCATCGTAGCGGCTGACATCCGCTGCGATGGGTTGGGTCGTGTCGCTGATGGCCAGCGCGCTTGTCGCCGCCGTGACATCGCGCCACGCGCCGACGCCGACACCCGCCAGCAGCGCCGCTCCATAGGCGGCGCCCTCGGTCGTCTGGGGCGCCTCAAGCTCGATCTGCAACACACTCGCCACGATCTCGCGCCAGAGCACGCTGCGCGCTCCGCCGCCTGAGACGCGCGCCCGGTCGGGAACCGCCAGCCCGGACGCGCGCATCAGCGCCAGCATGTCACGCAGGCCAAATGCGACTCCTTCGAGCGTCGCACGGATCATGTGGGCGCGCGTGTGGCGCGCGGTCAGCCCAATCCACGCGCCGCGCGCCAGCGGATCGGGGTAAGGTGTGCGCTCGCCCGTCAGGTAGGGCAGGAAGAGCACACCATCGCTGCCAGCCGGAGCGCGCGCCGCCTCAGCCACCAGCGCCTCAAAGCTGGCGTCTGGCGCGAGTGTATCGCGCAGCCACTGGAAGCTGCCCGCTGCGCTCAACATCACGCCCATCAGGTGCCACTTGCCGGGAACCGCATGGCAGAAGGCGTGCAGACGGCCCTCTGGCTCGATCATTGGCGTGTCGGTCGTCGCGAAGATGACGCCTGATGTCCCCAGCGTCAGCGCCAGCACGCCCGGCGTTACCGCGCCCACTCCGACTGCCTGCGCCGCCTGGTCGCCACCACCGGCCACGACTGGCGTACCCGCGCGCAAGCCAGTCGCCTCGGCGGCCGCCACGCTGACCACGCCCGTCGTCTCTGGCCCCTCGAAGGTGGGTGGCAGCCACTCCGGCGGGATCTCCAGCGCCGCCAGTAGCTCAGGCGACCAGTCGCGCCGCGCCAGATCGAAGAGCAACGTGCCGGAGCCATCGGCCTTGTCCATCGCATAGGCGCCCGTCAGGCGATAGCGCAGGTAGTCCTTGGGCAGCAGCAGATGCCGGATGCGCGCGTAGGCGTCTGGCTCGTGCCGCCGCGTCCAGAGCATCTTGGGCGCGGTGAAACCTGTCAGCGCATCGTTGCCGCTGATCTCGATCAGGCGCCGCCGACCAACGCGCTGGCGAATCTCGTCACACTCGGCGCCCGTGCGCTGGTCGTTCCAGAGGATGGCCGGGCGCACGACCTCACCTGCTGCGTCCAGAGCCACCATCCCGTGCATCTGGCCGGTCAGCCCGATGGCCGCGACCCGCTCGCCGGGCGTGTCCGCTGCGCGCAACACCGCGTGAATCGCGGCTACTGCGCCGTCGGCCCAGTCGTGCGGGCGCTGCTCTGACCAGAGCGGATGCGGCGCGAAGCTGGCGTGCGGCGCCGTGGCGCTGGCCAGCACCTGACCCTGCGCATCCACCAGCAGCGCCTTGACTCCGGTGGTCGAGACATCAACACCCAGCAAATAGTCGGAATCGGCCACAGCCCGCCCTCCCTCTCGCCTCACTCGCCTCTCTCGTCCCTCTCGTCTCGCTCCTCCGAGCGCCTAACGCACGCCCAGCAGCAACTCAATCGTGAGCTGGTCGAGCCGCTCGTACCCATAGCCACGCGCGCCAAGCGCCTTGCGGTCGAAGGTTGCCGCTTGCAGGGCCGCCGCACGCTCTGCGGTATATGGCCCCAGGTACGCCGCGACCGACGAATCGGTGAGGTTGAGGTCCGCCAGCAGCGCCTGTATCTCGGCGTCGGCATTGAAGCGCGCCGCCTTCTCCTTCAGGATCAGATAGTTGCGCATGCAGCCGCGCGCGAAATCTTTCACCCCCTCCGCATCCTCGGTACGGTAAGCGTGCGCATCGAAGTGACGGCTGCCATCGTAGCCGACATCTTCCAGGTATTTGACCAGGAAAAACGCGCTCTTGATGTTGTGTGAGCCAAAGCGCAGATCCTGATCGAAGCGCCCAATCACCTGATCGTTCAGGTCAATATGGAAGAGCTTGCCCGCCTCCCAGGCCTGGGCCACGGCATGCAGGAAGTTCAGGCCTGCCATCTGCTCGTGCGCCATCTCCGGGTTCACGCCGACCATCTCAGGATACGCCAGCGTCTCGATGAAGCCGAGCATCGCGCCGACGGTGGCGAAGTAGAGGTCGCCGCGCGGCTCGTTTGGCTTCGGCTCCAGCGCAAAGCGCAGCGCATACCCCTGTGCGCGCACGTAGTCAGCGAGGAAGTTGAGCGCATCGCGAAAGCGCTTGATGCTGTCTGAGGGCGACTTGGCGGCGTCGGTCTCGACCCCCTCGCGACCGCCCCAGAAGACATATGTCTGCGCGCCCAGCTCGACACCCAGGTCTATCGCGCGCATCGTCTTCTGCAGGGCATAGGCGCGCACCCGCGCATCATTCGAGGTGAACGCGCCATCCTTGAAGGCGGGGTCGGTGAAGAGATTGGTCGTCGCCATCGGCACGACCAGCCCGGTTGCGTCGAGCGCGGCGCGAAAATCGCGCACAATGCGCTCGCGCTCGGCGGGCGTCGCGTCAATCGGCACGAGATCGTTGTCGTGGAAGTTGACGCCCCAGGCGCCGACCTCTGCCAGCAGGTGGACGATCTCGACGGGCGAGAGCGCAGAACGCACTGGCTCGCCAAAGGGATCACGCCCGATATTGCCCACAGTCCACAAGCCAAAGGTGAATTTGTTCGCGGGAGACGGTTCGTACATGCTCACCACTCCATCCTATCCATCCTGAGTCTGCTATGACGTGCGCTGCGCTCGCCACCGCAGGATACCACTGCGCAGGCGCCCCTGGCCCAACATGCGCCGATACCGTCTGGCGGATGGCTCGCCTACTCAGCGAGAGCAGCCCGCCATACGCTATACTGCATAGTATTGACAATTGGCGCCCGCCCAGTGCGATGGCGAAGGTAGGTCGCCAGTCGCCCTTGTGACGGCGCTTGATTGATGGGAAATCAATGCAGAAAGGGCGAGGTTCGTCCCATGGCGAAAGTGACGACTGGCGGCGGCGACACTGGCTATACCAGCTTGCTCGGCGAGCAGCGCGTACCTAAGTATGATCCGCGCCCAGAGACATTCGGAACCGTAGATGAGGCGACGTCGGCGCTGGGTCTGGCGCGCGCGACCACAACCGACCCCAAGGCCAAGGCGATCATCTTGCAAACGCAGCAGGACCTCTACACGCTGATGGCCGAGCTAGCCACGCCGCCTGAAAATCGCGAAGCGGTCGGGGTGCGTATCAGCGAGGAGCGCGTGCGCTGGCTCGAAGATACCGAGAATGAGTTAAAGGCTGAGGTGACGATACCCAACAAGTTCATCATTCCAGGTGATAGCCTCGACGGCGCCGCGCTCGACCTCGCCCGCACGATCATCCGCCGCGCCGAGCGTATGACCGCGCGGCTGACCCATGACGGCGCGCTGGGCGAGAGCCACGCGCTGCGCTATCTCAACCGTCTCTCGGACCTGATCTTCATCCTGGCGCGCTACCTGGAGGCCAAGCAGGGCGGCAGCACCCGCGCCAGCCGCGCCAGCCGCTCCTGACCAGCCCGACGGCACGGCGCATCACGCACGGAATAGCAGCTGCACGGACATCACGGACATGTGGTAGCGAAAGGTCGTGAACGGAAGCTATTGCGCCTTGCGCTTCGTCTTCACATACATCCATCGTGTGAAAGTGGACGTCTGTTCCTCGGCTCGACGCAGAAGACGTATATCAGGCATACTGCGCTGCGTGCGGCGGAGAACATGGGGTGAGCGCGGCGAGCCGCCGAGGATTGTGGAAGATGCCAAGAGGAACGACTCCTATTCTGGCTGTGGATGATAGCCTCTCGATTCGGGAAATGATTGTGACCGCGCTCGCCGCCAACGGATATCGCGTGACAAGCGCCACCAATGGCCACGAAGCGCTTCAGCGACTGCGCGCCGCGACTGAGCCGCACATCGTCCTGCTCGACATCGTGATGCCGCTGATGGATGGCATCGCCGTGGTCCAGGAGATCGAGCGCGACCCTGCCCTCAAGACGATTGGCCACAAATTTGTGTTGATGTCCTCGACAGTGCGCATGTCGCAACCTGATGTCCCGCACACCGCTGGCCAGCTTGCCAAGCCGTTTACGCGCCAGCAGTTGGTGGAGCTGGTCGAGGCGATAGAAGACACTCTGTAGCGCCCCGTACCGCGCGCCTGCTCCGCGCGCTCCCCTTGACCAGCGCCCTGCGATGCGCTCACAATGTCGGCAGGCGGCGTCGGCGAACTGAGGAGGGCGGGTGACGAATCGGTGAGCGACAAAGACGACCAGAGAACCGATCTTGGCGATGCGATCCCGCTCCCATCGACCAACCTGCCCAGCGTCTACAGCGGCGCCTGGCGTGCTGATGGCGCCGAACGCGACGACGTTCCCGATGATGGCGCTGCTACTACCACACGCCACTGGCGCCCCACGCTCAATCGCTGGCTGCTCACACTCAACCCCGGTCGCACGCAGGACGAGTATGCGAAGGCGGTGCGCTACTTCTTCGAGACGCCTGGCGTGCCACATGACCTCGGCGAGTTGACCTATGACCTGCTGCTGGCCTATCGTGGCGCGTTGACCCTGCGCGCAGATCGTCGGCGCCGCTCCATGCCACGACGCGCCGCGACCGCCTCAGGGCGACTTGGCGCGTGGGCATCAGGCCCGTGGTCGGCGGGCGCGCTGCCCGGCGCGATTGGCGCGCAGACCCCGGGCGGCGCAGAGAATACCTTCATCCCTGCCTCACTGCGGATGGGGCCGCTCTCTCCCGCCACGGTCAACATCCGCCTCACAGCGCTGCGCCAGTATGCGCTCTTCGCCATCGAGCAGCGGGTGCTGCTTGCGCTCACTCCTGAGCAGGTGCGCTCGGCGCTGCGTCGCCTGCACAATGAGCGGCGTCGTCCCTATCAGATTCTCGCCGAGGAGGAGTGGGCGGACTTTCTGCACGCCGCGCTGGCCCCGACGACGCAGCCGACGGAGCCAGCGCCGACCGATGACCACATCCCCGTCGCGCCCCAGCCAAATCCGCCGAGTACGCCGAATCCGCCACCGGTCCCACGCGGCCCGTGGGGCATGACCCGCGCCGCGCGTGCGCAGGCCCGCCAGCGGCTCGCCGACGCCGCAACGCCAACTACTCCATCCAGTGAGAGCGTCATACAGGCAGAGTCACCCACCACACCCGCCGCCACATACGATGGGCGCACTGGCGCCCGCACCGCGCAGCGCGACCACGCGCTGATCTCCCTGGCGCTCGCCACTGGCCTGCGCGCCATCGAGCTGTCGTTGCTGGATGTGGGCGATCTGGTCAGCGAGCGGCGGCGCGGTCACACCGAATGGTGGCTCTCGCTGCCTGATGAGAAAACCAAAGGCCAGCGCGGCGGACGCACGCTGCCACTGGCGCCAGAGCTCATGACGACCCTGCTGGCCTACATCCGCTCGACAGGCCGCGCGTGGGAGAACCCTGCGCACCGCGCGTCGCCGCTTTTCCTGGCGCTCGCGCGTGGCCGCGCGCCGGTCGCAGAGAGCCTCGCCCCGCAGGCGGTTGCGCTCGCGTCTGATGAGTCTGAGCGGCGCTATCGTCGCTTGCGGCCAGAGCAGATTCGCGGCGTCATCCATCGAGTCGAGGCGCAATGGCTTGCTCAGCGCCGCGCCACCGCTGAAGCTGCGGGCGACGCCTCCCAGACCGCAGGAGACGCGCGCCACATCTCTCCACACGCGCTGCGTCATAGCGCGGCCATCGCGTTGCTGCTAGGCGACGAGACGAGCGAGCGCCCACCGGCCTCCGTTGAGCATGTGCGCGGCTGGCTAGGCCACTTCGATATCCGCACAACGCAGCGCTACCTTGCGCACCTGGAATCACGCGACCAGCGGCGACGCTTCGCCATTCGTCCACAGGCCCAGAAGGCAGCCGAGACGCCACCCAGCGCCCCTGAATCTGCTCACAATCAACCATCCCTGTTCGAGCGGAACGAGCAGCGCGATCATGTGGAATGACGCGACTACTCGTTCCCTTCCCTCCCTTTCCCTCCCTTTCCCTCCCTTTTTTGTGGCATCTGCATGAGCGTATTATGAGAGCATTTGTCGGTAGTACACGGCTATAGGAAGGATTTGTCCGTAGTTTACCAGATACACAGAGGGCGAGCCGTAACCATCGGCTCGCCCTCTGTCGAAACATCCAACGAGGTCTCTGCGGGTGCGGAGGGAACCCAGACAGCGCACAGAACTCGAGATGGCCATAATTGCCGCAAGCCGCATGCCGGATTGCTCAAACCCCATCCACCACGCGGCTTCCACGGCGTTGACGTATCTGGTTCAGCTCAGCGCACGGTGACGGTGATGGCATGATAGCCAGACGCGCCGTCTGGCAGCGGCGGCGCCGGAGAGTACGATTGCACATTGCCGTCGAGGTCAATCGCCCGCACGATCAGCACATGTGCGCCCGATGTCGGCGTCCATGGATATTCCCACAGCGTCCACGACAGCGCGTCCAGCGGTCGCCGCATCGTGGCGGGCGTCCATGTCTTGCCGCCATCCACACTCACATCCACCCGTGCGATGCCCTTTGCTCCAGTGTAGGCGACGCCAGCGATGGAGGTCGGCCTGGCGACCAGGAGATCGCCATCATGTGGCGTATCAATGCGCGAGGTCATCTTGACCAGCGCATCTGGGGTCCAGCCGCGCTGCTCCCAATAGCCCGTATAAGGACCGCTGGCGAGCGATAGCTCCGTCAGCCACTTGCCATTCTTCATGCCATACAACCCAGGGATCAGTAAGCGCGCCGGGAATCCATGCGCAATCGGCAGTGGCTGGCCGTCGAGCAGATAGACGATCAGCGCGCGGTCATCGAGCGCCTGCGCCAGATGCAGACTATCGCTGTAGCCATCCGCCGCCGTGAAGATCATCGCCGTGGCGCCGGACTGAATGTGCGCGGCATTGAGCGCGTCGGCCAGCCGCACACCGGTGAAGTAGCCGTTGCTCATCAGGTCGCCGCCAACCTCGTTGCTGATGCACTCCAGCGTGTGATACTGCGTCACCTGTGGCAGCGCGCGTAGCTGATCGTAGGTGAGGCTATAGGGCGCGTCCACCATGCCCGTGACGGAGAGTTTCCAGCTCCCGGTATCCACCGTGGGATCAGTCGTCAGGTTCTTCGAGACATAGTAGAAATCATTGGCGGACGTCACTTCAGGTGATTGGCCAGGAACCGGTGGGAACGCGCTGTAGGTCGGCACAGGTGGCGGTATGATATGCGTCGGTTGGTTCGCGAGCGAGACGCTGGGAGCCGTTGTATGCGCCGGACTGGCCCCCACCAGCGCGCCCAGGCCAGAGGTCAACGCCTCCCAGACGGCAATGCCGCCTGCCAGCGTTACCGCAGCCAGCGTCCCTTGCTGCAGCAACATGCGCCGTGAAAGCCTGCCCTGCGTCTCTGCAGCGATTCCGGCGTTCTGCCGGGTTCGCTGCGCTGAGCGCGTCTGCCAGATCAGCGAGAGCGCAAAGACAGCATCGGGCGCGAGTTGCGCGAGCAAGGTCATGGCGGCGCCACCCACCAGCCCGGCGCCGAAGAAGCCGCCGCCCAGCAGCGGCGCGAGCACGCCAGCCGAGAGCAGCCACAGCGCCAGCACGATCAGCGGCGCATCAACATAGGTCAAGGTTAGCTGCTCTGGCGTCTGCTTCGCCGCTCTGGCGCCACGAGCGGTACGCAGCAGCGCCGCGCGCGCCGCCACGTAGAGCACGCCGACCAGCGCCGTCAAAATTGCCTCGATGACGATGGCGCTGATGAGATAGAGATGTTTTGCGGCGCCGCCAAACGTCGTCAGCATCGTCTCGAAGAGCGGCAGTGGGATGCGTACCGTCGCCTGGTCAGCGTAGAGTTCCGCTGGCGATGGAACGGCGAAGAAGTAGCGTAGCGCCAGCGCAGCGACTACCGCCAACGCGGCTGCGATCATTGCTGGTCCCAGCGCGGCGCGCGCCAGCGAGCGAGTAGTGGACGGCATGTCTTTCTCCACCGAGCGATGTAGGACTGTGTTGTAGGTCCGCAGCATGAGCTTGAGCTAGAACTCGCACTTCAGCCTTCGCGGATTGTAGGGCGCGGGCGCAACCCCTGCTACACACCACTGCCAACTCACGGCGTCTCGGTGTTCTGACGTCGACGTGGCGCCGCTGGCGACTGTGCGAGCAGCGCCGCCGCCAACACCAGCGCATCGCCTAGCCGCGAGAGGCCCACTCGCGCGTCAAGCGCCAGGCCGCGCCCATAGGTTGGCGCGGCGCCAGGTCGTGTCGGCGGGAAGCAGCGCAACACGCCACTTCGTGTCAGCCGTTCGAGCGCCGGGATGACGCTTTCGGCGCTGCGATCGACTGCGCGGGCAATGATCGTCGCATTCAGTGGAACCGGAATCGCCGAGCGCTCCAGCGCCAGCAGCGCCACCAAAAGCTCCATCTCGCGCCAGCCTAACTGAATCGGCTCGGCCTCTACCGCCGCGTCCTGGGACTCCGCGCCGAGCAGCAGCTGCGGGGGGCGCGGCGGCTGCTCGGCGAAGGCCAGCGATGGCGTCGCCCCATCGGCTGGTTCGAGCTGATAGGCCAGCGGGCGAAAGCTGGGCAGCGACCGCGCCAGCGCCACCAGCGTCGCGCGCGAGGGGTTGCGTGCGCCATCCTGGCCCGACTCCAGCTTCGAGAGGTAGCCCTTCGAGAGTCCCGTGCGCGCGCTGAGATCAGTCAGGCTGAGGCCCGCCACCTGGCGCGCTGTTCGCAACAGCCGCCCCCAATCGCGTGTCCAGTCCTCCCCGGTCGCTTGCTCATTCGCTCGCAGCGCGCCTCGATCAGCTGCTCCCACGCCTGCTCGCTCCCTCCCGCTCCCGGCTTGCCTGCGCCTGGCTCTCGCCTAACTCTCGTCTGGCTGTAACCCGTGCGCGTACCCCATCATAGCAGTCCGGACAGTCAACCAGCGCATCAACCGTCAATCCACAGTCAAGCATCAGGAGAGTACGTAGATGTTCCATGCCATCCTAGTGAAGTGTACGCGGGTAACACACCTGACGTCTCGCAACGCGCTGTATGTCTCACTGCTCGCTTTGGCGATGCTCGCGGGCTGTGCGACGACAGCTGGGTCGCCATCTGGCGCCACGGGCGGTGGCTCGACTGGTGGTGGCTCGCCAAGCGCGGCGCCCACCGCCACCACGGCGCCCGCCGCCACTGCAACGACCGCCGTGAACGCCACGTCCGTCAAGATCATCGGCGCGTCAGGGAACTACAGCTTCTCGCCCGCCTCCGTCACCGTCAAAGTTGGCGACACTGTCACCTGGACCAACAACTCAAACGTGCCGCACACCACCACGAGCGACTCCAGCAGCGCTGTCGCGTGGGACTCCAGCGCAATTGATACAGGCGGCGGTACCTTCTCGTTTGTCTTCACCAAGGCTGGCACCTACACCTATCACTGTAGCTTCCACCCCTTCATGCATGGCACGATTGTCGTCACCGCCTGAGGCCGCCGGAGGCCATTGGGCCTGCGTCCATTGTCCCTACGCCAGTGTTTGACGTCCCATCCCATCGTCCGTACTCGGTGGGGTGGGACGCCTTTGTCAGCGCCTCGCCACTGCCCGACAGCCCCCGTCAAGTGCGCCCGTCAAACAGTCGCCCCGATGCGGTACACTAGGAGAAGCGACCGGCGCGACTCGCTGCGCCATCAACCACTGACCCAGACGCGCAAGGGGGGTCTATGATGAGCCTCCCTTTGCGCGACCAAGAAGGGCGAGCGTTCAGCGATGGCGAATTCACCAGTTCCAGTCGTTCGGCAGGTATCGCGTAGACTGCCGCAGTGGGGCAATGTCGAGGTTGTGGCGCTCATCACGTCCGACGGCGTCTACTTTCCACTCAAAGTCCTCACCTTCGTCTTCCTCGGCGACGTGAATGACCGCGCGCAGCGGGCGCGTGTGCAGCGCGACCCCATCCTGCGCGAGTTGACGCACACCTACCCCGTCGAGACCTCTGGCGGCCGCCAGCGCATGGTCTGCCTGGAGCGTCTGGGCATCGGGCGCTGGATCAACGGTGTCGAGGTCTCGCGTATGCGTCCGGAGATTCGCGAGCGCTTCCTCGCTTTTCAGTGGGAGCTGACACGCCTCGCCGATCAACTGCTCTTTGGCGAGGTCGCTGCCTCCGCATCCAGCGCTGCGCTGCCCGCGCCCGCAGATGACGCTCCCCCGGCGATGTTCAGCGACGACCAGTTGGCCAAGTTCCTCAGCTACCTTGCTCAGCGTGTCGGCAATCTGGAGATAGATATGCGACAGGTCAAGCAGTTGCAGATGGCGCTCTTGCAGTCGCCCGATGCGGTTGAGGCGCCAGCCATCTCCGGCGTCGCCAGCGCAAACGGCGACGCGACGGAGACAGGTGAGTAGGTGTGCGGCAGCGCATACGAACGATGATCCGGGAGGGTGGCGAGACATGAACACAGCGAATGCGCAGCGCGTGTGCAGTGTCGGCATTGACCTGGGAACGACCGGCATCAAGGTCATCGCCTATGACGCCACCTCTGGAGCAAGCGGTGAGCAGATCGCGCTAGCTGCTCGTTCCTCACACCTGCATCGCAGCGCCGATGGCGCCGCCGAGCTTGACCCAGTCGCCGAGCAGGCCGCCATCCATGAAGCGCTGGCCGAGGCGGTTGCGCAAGCGCATGCCCACGGCTTCACCATCGCGCGTATCAGCATCAGCGCCCCGATGCACAGCCTGCTCGCCGTAGATGCGTCAGACGCGCCGATCACTCCCGTGATGACCTGGGCCGACCTGCGCGCGCAGGCCGACGCGCAGGCGCTCTGGACCTCGTCGCAGGGGCCAGACCTCTATGCGCGCACTGGCACGCCCATCCACGCGATGGCGCCAGTGGCGAAGCTGCTCTGGTTGCGGCGTGTTCACCCTGAGATCTGGCAGCGGGCGAAGCGCTTCGTCGGGCTGAAGTCGTGGCTGTGGCGTCAGTGGTTTGGCGAGTGGGTGATGGATGTCTCGCTCGCCAGCGCGACTGGCCTTTATAACCTCCGCGAGCGCCAGTGGGACACGCAGGCGTTGGCGCTGGTCGGACTCGACCCCGCGCAATTGCCCACCGTCGTTCCCGCACACTATGGCCATAAGGATAGGCTGCCAGAAGCGTTTCGCGCAGCCGGAGTGGATCAGGGCTGCGCCATCGCCATCGGCTCCTCAGACGGCGTGCTGGCGAACCTCGGCGTGCATGCGACCGATGGACGGCGCATGGTCGTCACCATCGGCACGAGTCTGGCCGTCCGCGTCGGGTCGAGCGAGATCAGAACAGACCCACAGACGCGCGCATTCTGCTACGTCCTGAGCGAGGAGCGCAGCCTCTACATTCTCGGCGCGCCCAGCAACAGCGGTGGCCTGGCGCTGGAATGGGTCTACCAGCAGGGTATCGCTGCATTCGCCGCGAAAAGTGACGAGGGAGCTGCGACGGCGACACATGCCACGCTCTCGTTTGAAGAAGCGATGGCCGCCGCTGGTGAGCCGACAACAGCCGAGCGCGCCAGCGGCTTGTACTTCCTGCCCTACATCGCCGGCGAGCGAGCGCCCTTCTGGGCCACCCAGACTACCGGAGCGCTGGTAGGCCTGCGCAGCGAACACACCGCGATTGACACGCTGCGCGCCGCCGCCGAGGGTATCATGCTCAACGGATGCTGGATCGCCGAGCCGATTCTGACGCAGCCCCACCCGCCCGAAGCGATCATCGCCTCCGGTGGCGCATTTCAGAGCGACTGGATGCGCCAGCTGGCCGCCGACATCTTCGGCCTGCCCGTCTACGAAGTCGCCTCCATCGAGGCGTCGGCGCGCGGCGCGGCGCTGCTGGCCGATCTCGCCGTGGGCGCGCTCGCCTGGTCGCAGATCGCCGAGCCGCTCACGCCCACCAACGTCGCCACGCCCGATCCTGCGCGCCAGGCGGCCTATCGCGAGAAGAGCAAGACGTTCCGCCGCCTCGCGCTGCTGCTGAGCGCGCCTACAAGCTAACGTCGCAGCTGATAACCCCGACTCCAACTTTTGCGCTGGCAAGCAGGCTCGATAGCCAGGACAGCCGACGGTTGAACTCGCGCCTCAACACGGCTACAGCCGCCACCAGTCCCGCCTGCATCCAGAACTCATCATTCTATAGTTGAACTATAGTTGAATTGGCAGGAGTTGAATTGGCAGGCCACGTCCGTAGTTGTCGGCTATAAGAAAGATTTGGCGGCAGGTGTACGCCACGCGCTGGCGTCGGTGAGCCTCATGGCGTTCGCTGCTCTATGACGCCTTCGTTAGAGAGCGCCGCTAGCTCGCTGGCAGTCAGGTCGAGCAAC
>JAICSR010000141.1 GCA_025936795.1 Ktedonobacterales bacterium
GGCGGCAAGAGTCTGGGCAGTCCGCGCAGGCGGACTTCGTGGCCGCAGGCCCTTCAGGCGCGGTTTTAACCGCCCGCCTCCCTACCCCACCTGCTTCAGCGCCTGATCGAAGTCGGCGATGATGTCGGGCAGGTCTTCCAGGCCGATTGCCACTCGAATCAGCCCATCGGTGACGCCCGACTTCGCGCGGTCCTCGGCGCTCAGGCCACTATGCGAGATCGAGGCGGGATGCGAGACCAGCGTATCGGCGTCGCCCAGACTGGCCGAGCGCAGCGACATCTTCAGCCCATTGAGCACGCGGTATGCTGCCGGTTTGCCGCCCGCGACCTCGAAGCTGAGCACGCCGCCGAAGCCGGGCATCCTCGCCTTTGCCAGCGCGTGCTGCGGATGCGATTCAAGCCCAGGATAGTGGACCCTGGTGACGCCAGGCTGCTCTTGCAGGAAGCGGGCGAGGCCTAGCGCGTTGGCGCAGTGGCGCTCCATCCGCAGCGAGAGCGTCTTGAGGCCGCGCAGCATCAGCCACGCCTCCAGCGGTCCGGCGCAGGCGCCAAAGTCAACACGCATGGTGTGCGCCTTGTGGACCAGCGCGTGATTTCCGGCGACGACTCCGGCGATCAGGTCGCCGTGGCCGCCGATATACTTGGTCGCGCTATGCGCCACTAGATCGGCCCCGTCCTCCAGCGGGCGGGCGAGATACGGGCTGGTGAAGGTGCTATCCACCGCCAGCAGCGCGCCGTGCGCGTGGGCCATCTCCGCCAGCGCCCGAATGTCGAGTACCGAGGTGGTGGGATTGCTGATCGTCTCCGCCCAGATGAGTTTCGTCTCGGGACGAATCGCCCGCTCGAACGCCGCGAGGTCAGTGGCGTCGGCGAAGGTGTGGCTGATGTTGAAGCGGGGCAGCGTCCGCGTCAGCAGGCCATAGGTGCCGCCGTAGATTTGCTCGGTCGCCAGGATGTGCTGACCGCTCTCCACCACAGCGAGAATGGCCGCCGCGACCGCGCCGATGCCCGAGGCGAAGCTGGTGGCGGCCTCAGCGCCTTCCAGGTTGGCGATGGTCTGCTCAAGCGCGTCGGTGGTTGGGTTGGAGGCGCGGCTATAGGCGTAGCCAGGCTCTCTGCCCGTGGCGACGCTCTCCTGGTCTTCGGCGGTCTCGAAGGCGAAGCTCGATGACTGGAAGAGCGGGAAGGCAATGGGCTGGCCCTTGCCGCCACCGTGATAATGCACTGTATGAATTGCCCGCGTCGAGAAGCCGCGCTCGTCTGCCATCTTTACGCCCCCTGATGTTTGCATCGCACTCGCCGTTCATGTCCGCTGGCATGTTTGATAGCCATCTGCCATCGCTCTACCCTCAGTGTAGCAGGTTGGAGCAATTGCAGGGGCAGCGGCCGCAGCGCTTCTCACGGCAGGCGTGCTGCCAGAGGTGGTGCAGACCCTGCTGCGCCAGCGCGCCCCGTGGCAGCCGCGCGAGGCCGAGCGTGCGTGCCATCTCACGAACGATCTGGTTCGAGGGCAGCCCCGGCCACGCCTGGTAAATGGCCCGCGCCCGGCTGGCCAGCGCGCCATCGCCAGAGGTCGCCGCGAGGGCCGCCGCAAATGGCAGCGCGACGTTGACCGCGACGATCGCCGCGCGCGCCGGTGAGACCGCGCCCTTCTCCGCGACGCGCAGCGCCGCGAGCAGCGCCCGAACCGCCTGGTGTGGCTCGCCTGAGCGAATGACAGGCTCTAGCGCGGCCCATGGACCATCGCGCCGCCAGCGTCCGTACCACGCCAGCAGGCCGCGCGCCCGTATCCGTTCGATACCCGGAAGCGCCGCATAATCCAGCGAAGTCGGGGATGCAGACAGTAGGGACTCCCCCAGCCGTCGGAGCGTCACGCGGTCGCGTCCGTAGCCTAACGCCTCGGCCAGCGCCAGCCAGAGGATGCGGTTTGGGCTATCCCACCCATCTTCAACCGGAGCGGTAGACGCCCGCGGTTCATCTTCCAGTCGCGCGGCATGTTCGGCGAAGCGCGCCATCCCAGCAGTATGCAGCAGTTCGGCGAGCAGGAGCGCATTCTCTGGCCTGGCGATTCCGGCGCAGGGCCAGCGCCAGAGTGTCTCCGCCACGAGCGGCTGAGCCTCACCCAGGACGACCAGTGGCACGGCGCGACCGCTGGCAAGCGGTGTCTCCGCCGGGTCGCGCGCGCCGCGTCTGAGCACGACATGGAGCGCCAGCCCGTTGTAGCGAGGATCATCGGCGTGGCCGTGCGCGTGCCATCCGGCGGGACGCAGGTGCAACTCGATATCACCGTAGACATAGCTGCCATCAGGACGGGCCAGCACCGCATCGCAAAAGTCGGGGCCAGCGCCACCGCCGCGCCTGCCCTCGAAGATCACGCGAAACGTCTCGCCGCGCTCGCTCCGCAGCGTCGCCCCGCGCCACACGCCCGCCGACCAGCGCGCCGCCAGCTCAGCCTCGTGGGTACCAGGCATCGTAAGATCTCACCCCTTTTAGGTCGCCCGATATTTAAGGCATACACGCCGTAGGCTGAAGACCTACGGCTAATCCTGCTTGTTCGAAGCTCTCTGGGAAGCAAACGGTACGCCGCCCCAGGATTAGCCGCGGCATTCATGCTGCGAACTCGCCATGGACGAACGTTGCTGCCAGTCGCCATCCATGACCAGTTGTCGTACTTGCGAGAAAAAGCGGAAAAAGCCGACCAACTCCCAGGCGATTGATTGAAGCGAGCGCCGCCATGGTGATATGCTCGGCTAGGATACAGCCGCGTTCTATTAGGCTGCTTCCCAACCGCATCGTCTTCAGCGTCGAGGAAGGATATCGCACTATGGCTGTGCTTGAGAGCCGGATAGATCGCAACAGCCCGGAATACCAGGAGAATCGCACCAACTTCGCCGGGCTGGTCGAGGAACTGCGCCAGCGCACCGAGCACGTGCGCCAGGGCGGCGGCGAGCGCGCCATCGCCAAGCACCGCGCCCGCAAGAAGTTGCTGGCCCGCGAGCGGATCGAGCTGCTCTGCGACCCCGAGACGCCCTTCCTGGAATTCAATCCGCTGGCGGCGAATGGCATGTACCACGATGAGGCGCCCTCGGCAGGCATCGTGACGGGCATAGGCGTCGTCGAGGGACAGGAGTGCGTCATCGTCGCCAACGACGCGACAGTCAAGGGCGGCACGTATTTCCCGATGACCGTCAAGAAGCATCTGCGCGCGCAGGAGATCGGCGAGGAGAACCACCTGCCTTGCATCTATCTCGTGGACTCCGGCGGCGCGTTCTTGCCACTTCAGGCCGATGTCTTCCCCGACCGCGAGCACTTTGGCCGCATCTTCTACAATCAGGCGCAGATGTCGGCCAAGCGCATCCCGCAGATCGCGGCGGTGATGGGGTCGTGTACGGCAGGCGGCGCGTATATCCCAGCGATGAGCGATGAGACGGTGATCGTGCGCGGCAACGGCACCATCTTTCTGGCTGGCCCACCGCTGGTGAAGGTGGCGACTGGCGAGGAGGTCTCCGCCGAGGATTTGGGCGGCGCGGACGTGCATAGCCGCAAGTCCGGCGTCACCGACCACTATGCGCTCAACGACGAGCACGCGCTGGCCATCGTCCGCGAGATCGTCGCCAACCTCAACCGGCGCAAGGACTATCCGTGGGACGTGCTGCCGCCGGAGCCGCCCAAAGCCGACCCGAACGACTTGTTTGGCATCGTGCCGAGCGATCCGCGCAAGAGCTTCGACGTGCGCGAGATCATTGCCCGGCTGGTGGATGGCAGCCGCTTCCACGAGTTCAAGGCGCTCTATGGCACGACGCTGGTCTGTGGCTTCGCCCGGCTGATGGGCTATCCCGTCGGCATCATCGCCAACAACGGCATCCTCTTCTCGGAGAGCGCACTCAAGGCAACGCATTTCATCGAGCTGTGCTGCCAGCGCAAGACGCCGCTGATCTTCCTGCAGAACATCACCGGTTTCATGATCGGCAAGCAGTATGAGAACGGCGGCATCGCCAAGGATGGGGCCAAGATGGTGATGGCGGTCGCCAACGCGATGGTTCCCAAGTTTACCGTCATCATCGGCGGCTCATTTGGCGCGGGCAACTATGGCATGTGCGGGCGCGCCTACAGCCCGCGCCAGCTCTGGATGTGGCCCAATGCGCGCATCTCTGTGATGGGTGGCGAGCAGGCGGCCAGCACGCTGCTGACCGTGCGGATGGATGGGCTGGCGGCGCGCGGCAAGACGATGACGCCAGAGGAGCAGGAGGCGTTCAAGGCGCCGACGCTGGCGAAGTATGAGGCGGAGGGCAACCCTTATTACAGCACCGCGCGGCTGTGGGACGATGGCATCATTGACCCACTCGACACCCGCCGCACGCTGGCGCTGGGCATCGCCGCCGCGCTCAACGCCCCCATCCCGGAGACGACGTTCGGCGTGTTTCGGATGTGATACGGAATCCGGCGTGGTCGTTGGCGCGGCGCCAGACACCAATAACCTCAGCAGACGTGTTATGAATCCCACATCTGCGCGCGGTATTGCTCGCGCAGGCGGGTGGCTGCGGCGGGGGCGCTCTGAGCGGCGCGCAGCGCGTCCACCCGATCATCCTGCGGGTCGTTGCGCAGTGGCTCGGCGGAGCCAGCGATGGTCGCGAGGGTAGCGGCGGCGATGGCTTGCGCTTGCGCGATGGCCGTTGGCGTCTCCGCCGCAGTCGCATCGCTCGCGCCGTTCGCGTCGGCGGCGGCGCCGTTCGCAGCCTTGCCCAGCGCATCGATCGCTGGCAGGCGCATCAGGATGCCTATGAGCAGGCCGGTGATGAAGATGTTGCGGTAGAAGTAGAGCTGGTAGTCACCGTAGGCCAGCGGTATCTCCGTCACGATTGCGCCGATGATGAACATCGCGACGAGTTGGAGATCGGGGTCGCGCAGCCGCTTCATCAGGACGCCGCCGCGCACAATCGCTGCGCTGATGACATACCAGAAGGCCAGGAACCCGATTGGCCCCAGGCGCATCCAGATCCAGAGGATGTTGTTGTGCGGGATGTAGAGGTAGTAGGGATCGAGTCCGCCAATGTCAGGGAGCTTTTGCGGCTGGAGAAATGGCTTGCCAAACCCATAGCCCAGCAGCGGACTCTGCTTCTCCGTGAAGAGCAGATCGGCGTCTTCGTAGGTGCGATAGAGATTGGACTGCGCGTCGCGAATGTCAGTGGCGCTCGGCTGGATGACGGAGATGATGGCGTTGGCAGGCGTGGAGATGGGCGTGTTGATGGTCCCGAAGACGCCGATGTACGCCGCAACAATCGCGCCGCACACGATGAATCCAACGATCAGCCCCTTGCGTCGGCGCGCATTCACGGCGATTGCCAGCGCCCAGACAGCCGCCAGCCCCAGCACGAAGGCCAGGTAATCGGCGCGCCGATTGTTCGCGATCAGCGCGATGATGAGGAATGGCAGCGACGCGATGGCCACCCACATGATCGCATGCAGCCGTTTCATCAGGATGCACAGCACGATCAGCAGGAGGATCAGGACGAAGAAATAGGACTGCTCATGCGCCATGATCTCGTTGACGCCGCTATTGATCTGCCCATGCAGCGCCGTCAGAACGATGTAACAGCCCTGGAGCGCCTTGACGAATGTTCCCAGCACTAGTATCCAGAGGAAGGCGATGATGTGGTTTTTTTTGCTGACGAGGTTATAGGCGACCAGATAGGTCGTGAAGAGATACCAGAAAGGCCGGATTTCCAGGACGATAATGCGGAACTGCCCACCAGTCTTCAGGCCATGAGCGATTCCCACCGCGATACAGGCGAGGAAGGCGAGGAACGGCAAGAGCAGTGGGCCACCACGCAGTGCGACGCCTTTGCGCATGGCAAGGCGAACGGCGACCAGGATCAGCAAGATGAAGAGGATGTAGAAGCCAATCGGGCGCTCGGGCAGCCCGGCGAGGCTCGCGGGCCACGAGAAGACGTACAGGTTGTCGGTGCCAATCGGATAGACAAGTGGGTTCTCTTCGATGACGACGGCGGCGAGCGTGAGCACATAGAAGCCGACAATCGGCCAGCGGACTGTCACCACCAGCAGCGCAGCCGCAACCAATCCGCCAATCGCCAGCCCAGCGCCAAACTGAAAATTCGCGTACATCATGATGGGCGTGAGTGCGACGGCGCAGGCGAGCACGGCGACATAGATGGGCATGACGCCTCGTCGATGTTCCCGCTGAGCGCTGGAAACATCGAGGGCGGCAGGCTCTCTGGGCGCGCGCTGCTGAACGAGAGTCATAGAAGACACACCTTGTAGAAGCTACAGCGGAGCTAGCGCATGAGGACAATGATCATGGCGACCA
The DNA here is from genome assembly GCA_025936795.1 of Ktedonobacterales bacterium. GTDB lineage: Bacteria > Chloroflexota > Ktedonobacteria > Ktedonobacterales > JADMIN01 > JAKAIY01. The sequence goes on from JAICSR010000141.1 coordinate 6,325, forward strand.
GGGTGATCGCCATCACGCCCTTGACGCGCCATGAATAGGTCTTCGCAAACAGCGCCAGCGTGACCATGACGCCGAGAATGACGGCAATAGTGACCATAGGGGAAACTCTCTCTCGGTCGCGCTTGACGAGCGGCCACATGCGCTCAGTTCAGGAGCGTGGTGGGTTACAACAGGCGCTGCAGCCAGCGCGGAATGCGCGACTGCGCGGCGTTGAGGATGATTCCTTCGACCTGAGCGTTTTCGAGTTCGTGACACGCCTCGGCGACAAAGGAGTCCCAGGTCGCTCCGGCGCGCACCACCAGCGTCACCGCGTCGAGTTCCTGAGCGAGTTGTGCGCCATAGGCCGAGTCCAGCACCGAGGGGAGATCGGCGATCAGGACTTCGTTCGCCGCTGTCAGCACGCTATTGATGCCATGCGCGGCGAGCCTGCTCGTGAGGCTCACGCCATCGTCGTGCGCTTTGCCAGCCGCGATGACCGTCAGGTTTGGCGTGACCTGCTGCCGAATCGCCGCGAGATCGCACTCGCCGCGCACCCACTCCGCCAGGCCCGGCCCCTCAGGCAGGTCAAACAGCTCGTGCAGCGAGGGATGTTCCCAGTTGCAGTCAAGCAACACGACTGGCTGGTTCGCCTGCATCGCAAGCGCCGTGGCCGTCTCATGCGCCAGAAATGTCTTGCCTTCGCCCGCGATGGCGCTGGTGAAGCCAAGGCTGCGCGCCTGTGCTGCGCCGCCCGAGAAGAGCGAGCGCGCAAGCTTGAGGCATTGCTGCTGAAGTCGCGCGGCGCGCGGGTCAGGCCGCCGCTCCTCGCGTGCGGATGCCCCGTCGTGGTCTGGCTTCTGTGTGAATTCGCGCCTGATCAGATGCGACGCCTGACGTAACGCTGGTGAAGAATCTCCCGGCGCTTCGAGCGATGCTGTGCTGCTCTGTACGGCCCAGCGCGAGCCAATCGACAGGATTCTATCTACCGCCTGTATCGTGGAGCCGACTCTTCGGCTGATCTGCCAGTTCATGGGTGACTCTCCTCTCCTGCGCTTATTGCCATCGCTCAGGCGCCGAGCCGTTCAGTAAGAGACGCTCGCCGCCACCCAGCTGATTCGCTGACGGCGCCAGCGCCACTGGCGGCATCAGCGGAATCTGCAAAAGCACCGGCGCTTTGGTGACTCGCTGCAGATCCGATACCGAGTAGATGGAGCGATCGCGGCGCAGCAGTATCGCGATGTAGATGATGCAGGCGAGCAGCCCAATCGCGAGTCCGATGATGCCGCCTGTCAGTAGGGTTTTCGAGCGCGAGACCGGCTGACTCCCAACCGACGGCGCGTCAACCACTGAGAACAGCGCATTGGACCCCGTGCCGACAGCGCTGGCCTGAGCGTTGAGCTGGTCAATGATACGCTGAATGGCGCTGACCGCATACAGGGCATTCGTCGCATCATCCTGGAGCGCCTTGAACTGCGGGTCTGTGGCGGCGGTTGCGCCTGGATGGTTGATCAGATAGGTTGTCTCTGCGGCATTGGCTTGTGTCGCCGTGGCTTGCACCTGTTGCAGCTCCTGCTGAGAGAGCAGCAGCAACTGCTTCGTGTTACTGCTGGCAAGCTGCGCGGCAGAGAGGTCGTACTGGTTGACGACCGCCTGCACCACACGCTGAGCCACTGCGGGCGAGCGATTGTCATAGGTGATGGTCACGAGATTTGCGCCAGAAGTGGTCGCCTGGACATGCGCCGAGATGTCGCTGAAGATCGCATCATTCAATGCCACAGGATTTGACCGCGCAGACGGGCTATAGGTCGAGGCAAGGTCTGCGGCTTTGCCAATGGCCAGCGCGAACGATTTGGTCTGTAGAATCTCTGAAATGGCAGCGGCCTGGGTGGCCGCCGGGGTCGACGCTGGATCTTGCGCAGAAGTGGAGCCGCCGGTGAAGCTTTGCAATGCCCAGAGCGTTGCGCTTCCCTGATATTGACGCGGCTGCGCCTGCGCGATGCCCAGCGCGATGACGAGTGGCAGAACCAGCATCGCCACGAACTGGCCCCATCGAGCAAAGACGCTCTCTAGTACCCGTTGCATCATTCACTAGCCTCCTGGAAATACCCTTTTTCCCGCTCTGCGCGATGGTAGTCATGATACCCTGTTGTTGCCATGACTGTGGTGTCGCCACTTGTATACAATCTGTCGCGCTCATTTGACGCGGGTGCATGCGCGGTGTTGGTTCCTCTACTGCATGGCGCACGCTGCGAGAATGCATCTGGTGTCGTCTGGCGTCGCCTGGCGCTCCTACGAAGGTCGCCCCACCGGTCGCTCGTCGTGGAGTCTGCACGCCAGGGCACGACCTTGACGTGTTTTCTACCGTGCTCGCCATCGAGCAAGAACGCCGCACGAGTACGCTGGATGCGAACACCGGGCGTCAGATCGGGGGTCGCGGCGCCGTTGTGGTGACCTTGCGCTTACAGACGAGGAACAGGTGGGAATGGCTGCGCTGATGGCTGAAGGTGGGGCGACTGCGCTGCGTCACAGGGGTCGTGACGGCTGGCGCGCAGGCCGATCTGGCCGACCGACTCGTTCGGGCGGGCGTTTGCGCGTCTCACCTTCATGCCCGTTCTCACATACGAACGTTTGCCAGGCATGTCTGGTTTCGGGTAGGACTACCTGGTGGTGATCAGACCTGCTGACCAGGCGCCGCCGCGCTGGCGTGACGCTGGCGTGACGGCGCGCGAGAGCCAGGCATGTACTTTCCGTTCAGGACGTGTGAGAAGTGAGCGTCGCGGCGACGCTGGCGCGTCTATCAACGTGACGCCACTGCGCATGTAGGTCGCTCGACGCCGAGTAAGGCGCCGAGTGAGATACAGCGTGAGACACGGCGTGAACCGGCGTCGGCGTATCAAGGAGTGGATGTATGGTTGCGACGCACGAGACGGAGAGCCAGCGGACAACGCGCCGCCCGCCCGGCAAACACGCGGGCCGCAGCAGGCGCGCCAGGCGAGGCCTCACGCCGCGCGACGTGGCGCGGGCGGCGCTCAAGTACCTCACCAATGGCGCTATCCAGCGCA
>JAICSR010000367.1 GCA_025936795.1 Ktedonobacterales bacterium
GCGCAAAGCCGCCCTGCGGCGGGAATCCACCGTGCGCGTACATGCCTTCAGGGAACTGCTGCTGCTCCATTGGCGCGCCATACTGCGGCGACACAGGCGCGCCGAATCCCTGCATTGGCGGCATGGACGGTGATGGCGGGAATGCTTGCGGCGGGAAGCCCTGTGGTGGGAATGCTTGCGGCGGGAACGATTGCGGCGGAAAGCCGCCAGGGGGAGCGCTGTTGTAGCCACCCGCTGTCGGCGCGCCGAACGGCCCACCGGGCGTCAGCGTCGCCATGCCGAATGGGCCGTCATCATAGCCCGGCGCAGGCATTTGGGCTGGCCCGTAGCTTGGCCCATAACCCGGCGCGTTACCAGCTTGCCGCTGGCTGGGAGACGCAGGCGCGCCATACCCACCGAAGCCACCATCATACTGGCCGCCGTAGGGAGTGGGCGCAAGGCCAAGCGCGGCGCCGAGCGGCTGAATGGCGCCATCTGGCGAGTAGCTGACAGCGGCGGCGGGCGGCGGCCCATACAGCGGCGCCCGCTGATGCACCGCGTCAATCACGCGCTGGAACTCATGCGCGCCGTGTATCTCGACATCGGCGATGGCGCGTGCGGATGGCTCGAAATCGAGGTCGAGGTCGTTGACGGGCGCCATAAAACGGAAGGTCAGCACCTGCATCGAACGGCCACGACGCTGCGCATCGAGCGCCACCCAGAACTCGCGTCGGCCAGCGGTCGCCGCGCCCAGGTCCACCAGCACCAGCGCGACCAGATTCTTGCCCAGGATATCGAAGAGCTCGACAGGGGTACGCGCTGAGCGCACATCATAGCCTGCCATGCGCAACTGCGATAGCAATGGAACAGCGATAGAATCGTCCCGCTCGAAGAGGGTGATTAAGGGCGCCGAACCGCGCGCATCCTGCTCCACTGGCATCCCTCGCATGTACGCTTGCGCCATATGCTCCCTGAAGGCTCCCCACGTCTCTCAACACGACGCCAGATTGGCTGCATGAGTTGCTAAACGTTTGTCCTGACAGGCGGCTTTGTCTGCCCTCGCAGTATACCATAAGGTACCATCCAAGCAAAGACGTTGCGGGCCGAAAATACCAGTGTGGCTTGCCCGCGCTGTGGTTGGGGCAGCGCCCGATGTTTTACAGGCGCCCGCGAAGGCGCGTTCAGGAATGATACTTGCGCTCGCCTGCGCGGACCGCCATGGGCAGATGGTTCTCGCGCGGGGCGAGCGGGCAGACCCAGCGCGCGTCGTAGGCGCACGAGGGGTTGTACGCATAGTTGAAGTCGAGCAGGATGCGCCCGCCCGCATGGCCCAGCGCGCCCTCAGCGTCGGCGGCGTCCAGCCGGATCAGCTCGCTGCCCTTCACGGTATCGAAGAGATAGCGCCCGCCGCCGTAGCTCTCTGCCGGGCAGGTCGCGTCGCGGAAGGCCAGGAAGAGGCCGCCGCCGTAGACATCGATCCAGTAGAGCGTTAGCTCAGCGGGCGTCGCGTCAAGGGTGAAGCTGACGCGCGCGGCGCGCCGGAAGCGCATCGTGTGCGGCCCGCTGGCCTCGATCTGCGGCTCCGCTGCATCCGCCGCATCCGCCGCATCCGCTGGATCGGGCGATAGTGGAGTAAGCGTCGCCTCGACACGCAACTCTGGCGCATAGGGGAAGTAGCGCAGCCCGGCGAACTCCGCGCGCGTGTCCACCGCTATGGCGGACTGTGGATGCCCGGCGAACAGCGCATCCTTCGCGGCGCGGAAGTGGCGCAGCGTCTCCCCTTCGTCAGCGCCCGTGCGATAGGCCTGCTCGCGCTGACGATACAGGTCAAACATGCGGCGGCGATAGTCGTAGAGGTTCAGCCAGGTTGGCTGGGTGGATGCGCGCGCCTGGTCTGCCTGGTCAGTCATGACGTCTCCCCGTTCCTCGAACGTCGCAGATCCAGCAGCTACCTGCGTGCGCTGCGATTCGTCGCATTATCCAACAGTGATGCCCATCGCACGAACAAGGGCTAGCGCCTGCGCCTCGTCAATCGTCGCGCCGCGCAACTCCGCAGGGCCAACGCGCATACCCTCGATCTGGCAGCCGCGCAGGTCCACGCCCGCCAGGCTCGCTCCAGTGAGGTCGGCGCCACTCAGGTCGCAGCGAACAAACACCGCGCCAGTCAAATCGGTCAGGCGAAAATCGCCACCCGTGAGCGGGCAGTCCTCGAAGCGCACGCCGCGCATCTTCGCATGGTAGAACTGCGCCAGGTCAATCTTGCAGTCTTTGAAGACGGTGTCAGAGACGTCAGCCTCCAGCGTGATGAATCCCGTCATGCGGCAGCCGATGAACTCGGCGCGACAACAGCTCAGCTTGGACCACGCGGCGTTAGCGAGATTGCAGCCCACGAAGCGCACATCTTCCGCGCGCAGGTGGTCACACTGGGCGCCCGTCGCGATCATCTGCGTGAAGATGGCTGTATCGGCGTGCAGCCGCGAAATAGTCTGCTCGGAGAGGTCCAGGCCCTGGTACTCAAAGCCAGAGAGGATGTCGCCGTCTTCTGGCAGATCATGCGGCGGCTCCGCGAGCGGCAGCGCCCTGGGGAGCCGTGGCGCTTTGAGGCCGCTTTTCGGCTTGCGTGGTTCCAACCTGCTCCCTCACTTTCCGCTGATGGCTCCCCCTCCCCAACCCCTCCCCCGCTGCGGCGGGAGCGGGGCTTTCCGGACGCGCCTCGCCTACTGCGCAAGGGGCTTTCAGGTCTCCCCTCGCCCAGTGGGAGAGTGGCTGGGGGTGAGGGGTCGGCGCAACGACAACGACCACATCGCAAGTGATATTACACGTTGCGGCGCTGGAGTTCATGTAGCTCGCGGATGCCCTGCTCGGCGAGCGCCAGCAACTCGTCGAGGCGGGCGCGGCTGAAGGGCTTGCCCTCAGCAGTTCCCTGCACCTCGATAAACTCGCCCTTGTCGGTCATGACGATGTTGGCGTCTACCTCGGCGTGCGAATCTTCGCCAGAGTTGAGGTCGAGCAGCGCCTGCCCCTTGACCACGCCAACGCTGATGGCCGCTACGCCCAGCTTGACGGGGTCCACCCGCAGCTTGCCCTCGGCTTTGAGCCTGGTCGTCGCGCGTTGCAGGGCGATCCACGCGCCGGTGATGGATGCCGTGCGCGTGCCACCATCCGCTTGCAGCACGTCGCAATCGAGCGTGATGGTGCGCTCGCCGAGGGCGCGCAGATCGAGCGCGGCGCGCAGCGAGCGGCCAATCAGCCGCTGAATCTCGTGCGTGCGCCCGCCGACTTTGCCCGCCACGCTCTCGCGCTTGGAGCGCGTATTGCCCGCGCGCGGCAGCATCGCATACTCCGCCGTCACCCAGCCCTGGCCGCGTCCCTCCAGAAATGGCGGCACGCCGTCTTCGATGCTGGCGACGCAGAGCACGCGCGTATCGCCAAACTCGATCAGCGCAGACCCCTCCGCATGCTTGATGTAATCTACCGTGATGCTGATCGGGCGCAACTGGTCGTGGGCGCGTCCATCGGCGCGTGGCATGGTGTCCTCTTTCTGTCTATCATTCCTTGCCTGTGTGGGTGAGAAGGAAAGGGTGAGCTACGGGATGGCGTCGCCGCTATCGGCGCGCAGATGCGTGCGGCCATCGGGCGTCACCTCCACCGTCCAGCTATGCTGGCGCAGGAAAAGCTGATTCCAGGTGATCGTAAATGTCATCGTGTAGTCGCCCGGCGTCGCGCCCGCTGTGACGCCGCTGATGCTGGCCGTCCCGGCGTAGGGGCCTTTCCAGCCAAGGTCGGAGTAGTGGATGAAGTAGTGTCGCGTGACTGTCCCGGCGTCAAGTGGGAAGGTCTGCGCTGTGATGAATGGCGGGTCCTGATTCGTGTCGGGCAGCAGTTTGGCCATGCCTGCGCGGGCGATCAGCGCGGCGGTCGCGGCATTGGGCGCGGCGTGGCTCTTGGGACGCGCCAGGCTGACGATCAGGATGGTGTTGTCAGCGCCGGGCAGATAGGCCCGCCCCGCGCTAGCGTCTATCGGCAGCAGCCAGGGAAAGATAGCCGCTGAGGCCTCCAGCGACCCACTCACGAGCGGTAGCTGCGCATATGGCTGCATTGCATCGGATGCGAACGCTTCGACGCGTACGTTCGTCATCAGGAGCATTTCGCCAGTGGTGTGGTCAACGCCAATGCGGTTTTCGCTGAGGA
>JAICSR010000473.1 GCA_025936795.1 Ktedonobacterales bacterium
CACGATGCCCTGCTCGATGAGCCATTCGCACATGTCGCGCTCAGGCTGGCTGGCGCACCACATACCATTCGACGCGATGGAGCAGCGGCCATAGCCGGGGCCAGGCTGGCTGGCGGTTGAAACCGCGCCTGGAGGGCCCTGCGGGGCCGCGAAGTCCGCCTGCGCGGACTGGAACGCGACAGCATCTGGCGCGGTGATGAGTTCGGTTCCTACACGCATGGCGCCCGCTTCGAGGTAGCCCTCAGTCGTCAGCAGGCGATGCTCTGGCGTCACCTTGATGGACTTGCCAGAGGCTGTGCGGATGCGCAGCAGCGCCTTGCGCCCCGTCTGCACGATGCGCGCGACGCGATGCGACCTGACCTGCCCATCGGGCCACATCGCCATGATCTCGGGTGGCGGGTTGCGATAGGCGGCGGAGAGTGTCGTGCGGCTGCCATCGGGAAGCTGAATCTCGGTTGAGCCATGCGCGCACTTGTTGAAGCCATAGCCCGCGAAGGGCTCAATGAACGAGAAGATTTGCTCGGCGATCTTCTCCTCGATGCCACTCTTGGCGCAGCCCTTGATGAACTTGCCACGATACTCCAGCATCGCCTGGCGGTCCTTCTTCGACATCGCCTTGCGGAACTTGTCTACCTCGCCCCAGCTAAAGCCAGCCAGTTGCACCGCGATCTGCAAGACCTGGTCCTGGTAAACGATCACGCCGTAGGAGTCTTTGAGCAGCGGCTCCAGCCGGGGATGCAGGTAGCGAATCTCGACCTCGCCATGCTTGGCTTTGATGAACTGTGGGATTGAGTCCATCGGGCCGGGGCGGTAGAGCGCCACCATCGCCGTGACATCTTCGATGCAGGTGGGCTTGAGCTCCTTGATGTAACTGCGCATCGCGCCCGACTCAAGCTGGAAGACGCCGGTCGTCTCGCCCTGAGCGAGCAGCGCATAGGTCTTCTGGTCGTCGTCGGGCAGGCGGTCGAGGTCAAGCTCCACGCCGCGCGTCTCCTGGATGAACTTGCGCGAGTTCATCAGGATGGTCAGGTTGCTCAGGCCGAGGAAGTCGAACTTGATGAGGCCGAGGTCTTCGAGGTGGGCCTGCTCATATTGCGAGACAAGCCAGGTATCGTTCTGGTCTTTGTAGTCGCGCAGTTGCAGCGGAATTGTCTCGACCAGCGGCTCGCGCGAGATCACCACTCCGGCGGCGTGGATGCCGACGCCGCGCACGGTACCTTCGAGGCTGCGCGCCATCTCCACCAGCTTGTGAACGGAGGGGCTTTGCTGGTAGAGCTGGTTCAGCTCTTTCACCTCGTCGAGCGAGCTGGCGATGGTGACTTTGGGGCCACCCGGAATCAGTCGCGCCACGCGGTCGGCCTCGGCCTGCATGCCCATCACGCGCCCCACGTCGCGGATGGAGGCTTTGGCGGCCAGCGTGTTGAAGGTGACAATCTGGCCGACTCTATCCCAGCCATACTTCTCAGCGACGTAGCGGATGACCTCTTCACGGCGGTCGTCGGGGAAGTCCATGTCAATATCGGGCATGCTCATGCGCTCTGGATTGAGGAAGCGCTCGAAGAGCAGGTCGTAGCGAATCGGGTCTACGTTGGTGATGCCCAGCACATAGGCGACGAGGCTGCCAGCGGCGGAGCCTCGCGCGACGCAGCGCATGCCATTGCTGCGCGCGTAATTCACGTAGTCCCAGACGATCAGGAAGTAGGAGATGAAGCCCTTCGAGCGGATGATCTCGAACTCATAGTCGAGCCTGCGCTGCAATGCCTCGGCGACAGCGCCGTAGCGCTCTTTGATGCCCTCAAGGCAGAGGTGATAGAGGTACTCATCCTGCGTGCGGTACTCCGGCGGGATGGCGAAGTTGGGAATCAGGCTGGCGCCGCTGGCGATCGCGACCTCGCACTGCTCGGCGATGACCATCGTGTTGCGCAGCGCGTCAGGTAGCTCCGGGAAGAGCAGCGCCATCTCGTCGGGCGTCTTGAGATAGTAGTGCTGGCTGTCGAACTTCATGCGCTTGGGGTCTTCGAGCGACTTGCCGGTCTGGATGCAGAGCAGCACATCCTGCGCGTCGGCGTCGGCGGCGGCGACATAGTGCAGGTCGTTGGTCGCCAGCAGCGGCGCGCCCACCTCGCGGGCGAGGTCGTAGAGCATCGGGTTGAGCTTGACCTGCGGCGACTCTGGCGCGCCGTGATCCTGAAGCTCGATGTAGAAGTTTTCCGGGCCGAAGACATCCTGAAACCAGCGAGCGGCGGCGCGCGCGCCATTCAGGTCGCCGCGCAGCAGCAGCTCCGGAATCTCGCCGGAGAGGCAACTCGACGTGGCGATCAGCCCCTCGGCGTATTCGGCGAGCATCTTCTTGTCCATGCGCGGGCGCGCCTGGTAGCCGCGCGTGTGGGCGAAGGTCGTCAGTTTGAGCAGGTTATGGTAGCCCTGAGTCGTGCGCGCCAGCAGCAGTTGGTGGTTGTATTCGTAGCGCCCGGTCTTCTCTTCGAGCGAGGGAACCAGATAGCCCTCCACTCCAATGATGGGCTTGATGCCAGCGGCGTTGCAGGCCTTATAAAACTCCAGCGTGCCGTACATTGTGCCGTGGTCGGTCAAGGCTAGCGCCGACATCCCGCCAGCCTTGGTCGCCTCCACCAGCCGCTTGAAGCGGGACTGGCCATCGAGCAGGCTGTATTCGGAATGCACATGCAGGTGCGTGAAGTCGGCCACGGCGACATCCTCCTCAACCATCCGCGTTCGTCAGACGAGCGACATTGCATATCGTACGCCAAACGGGCGGTTCGGCGCGATGACGCATGTGGGCTAGGCCGGATGCTTGCGGGGTGTTAACGCGATGTGGCATATATTGATGGGTAGCGCCTCCCTGACGCCATATGAGA
>JAICSR010000531.1 GCA_025936795.1 Ktedonobacterales bacterium
GCAGAGCCGTGGCGGCGTGGCGTCCACTGCCACGGCTGCGGCCATGCTAGACACATTGCCTGCCACGCAGCGTGTCCGCGCAGTGACCCCGCCTCAGGCTTCGTCGCAGGCCTCAGCGCAGGCGCAGACCAGCGCGACGCCCAAGCTGCGTCTGCGTCCGCGCACGTTGGGCCGCCCGCCCTACATCTCGGTCGTGATTCCCTGCTACAACGAGCAGGGCAACATCTGGCCGATGTATGAGCGGCTGACGGCGGCGCTGAGTCGCGTCACGCCGACCTACGAGCTGATCTTCGTCAACAACGGCAGCTACGATGGCTCGCCCGAACTCTTCGAGGAGTTGGCTGCGCGCGACGCGAAGGTCTCCGTCCTCACGCTCTCGCGCAACTTCGGCTCGCAGGGCGCCTACACCGCCGGCTACGCCTACGCCTCAGGCGATTGTGTGGTCGGGCTGGACGGCGACATCCAGGACCCGCCCGAGCTGATCCCGGCGCTGGTCGAGCAGTGGCTGCAAGGCTACGACGTGGTCTATGGCGTGCGCGCGCGCCGCAAAGGCAGCCTGCCGCGCCGCATTGGCTACAAGCTGTTCTATCGCCTGCTGCACAAAGTCTCGTATGTGGATATTCCCCACGACGCCAGCGACTTCGGATTGATGGATCGGCGCGTGGTCAACGTGCTCAACGAGATGCCGGAGCGCAGCCGCCTGATTCGCGGCCTGCGCGCCTTTGCGGGCTTCAGCCAGACCGGCATCCCCTACACGCGCGACGAGCGCCATTCTGGCCTCACAACCAATAGCTTCTTCGGGCTGTTCCGCTGGGCCAGCCTGGGAATCATCTCGTTCTCGTTCGCCCCGCTCGACCTGATCTCCTATCTGGCGGGCGGCGTGGTGGTGCTGGCGGGCGTCGGCATGCTCGTCTACACGGCGCTCTACTTCATCTTCCCCGGCGCGCCACACGGCTACCAGACGTTGCTGCTGGTGGTGCTCTTCCTGGGGGCGGTGCAGTTGCTCTGCCTGAGCATCATCGGCGCGTACCTCGGCAAAATCTTCGAGGAGGTCAAAGCGCGTCCGCGCTACCTCGTCAACGACATCCAGAACGATCACCGCGCCGGAAACGGAGCCTGAGTCGGCGTTTGCGCTGGCGTCTCCGCTGGCAGCGCAGCGGCGATGGGCTGCTGTGTGCGCCGTAGCCAGAGCGCGAGCAGCCGCGCGCCCAGCAGCGCCAGCAGCGCCGCGCCCGCCATAAGTAGCGCGAGTGTGGCGTGCGGCGGCTCATACCAGAATGTCACCTGCGACCGCCCGGCGGGCAGCGCAATCCGCTGGAAGACCGCGTCATAGGTGGTGATCGGCGCGGCGTGACCGTTGACCGACGCATGCCAGCCAGCGTCCGCCAGGCTGCGATAGACCAGCGTCGCCGGGGTGGCGCAGGTGGCGCTGGCGTCGGTCCAGGCGGCGGCCTGGACGTGGCAGCCGTCGCCCTCGGCGCTGAAGAGCGGCGCCGGAGCTGGCGTCTGGTAGATCCACAGCGTCGCGTCCTGATAGACCAGCGCTGGTCGCGCGCTCAGGGGCAGTTGGGCGAAGGGCTGCGCTCCCGGCGGCGTCAGCACATACTTGACGCCGACCGCCTCATACGCGGGCAGGCGCGCCGCCAGCTCATCGGCTAGCGACGGTATGCCTGGATCGGTCGGCAGGTTGAGGAACAGGTTCGGGTTGGCGGCGGGGTCGAGATGCGCCTGCACGTAGTCCGCCCAGCGCTGGGACGCAGGCACGTCGTTGTAGTTGACGCTGGCGACATTGAAGTAGGAGCCGTAGTTTGGCGCGAAGGGGCCAAGCGTGACGAAGCGCTGATAGCCACTGTGCGCCTGCAAGAAGTGAACCGCAGCGGTGTCAACGGGCGCCTGGCGCGGATTGGCCAGCGTGGGATAGCCGAAGTAGCCCATCGTCAGCGCCATCGCGATGACGCCCATCAGCAGGGCATGTGGGCGCGCACGCGCTGCGCGGAGCAGGCGATGCGCGCCTCCCTGCGCACTGGCGGAGCGCTCAGGGGCATCGCGGCCAATCAGCAGGGCGACAAGCAACACGAGGATGGCGGCCCACTCGATGGCGACCGAGCCAACGGCGGGCTTTTTCGCGAAGAGTGGATTCTGGAACAGCGCCTTCAAGGTTGGCAGCGCGAGCCAGAGTGAGCCGAGGCTCAGCGCGCCCAGCGTGAAAGCGGCGCAGAGGGTCGCCGTGAGCTTATCGCGCCGGGAGCCGCGCCAGCCGTCAATCGCCAGCGCGCTGAGGACGACCGCCGCCAGAATCCAGGAGGCGTTGGCGTAGCGGTAGGCGGC
>JAICSR010000555.1 GCA_025936795.1 Ktedonobacterales bacterium
AAGACGGCGCTGCCCCAGGCGTGGTCATAGTCGGCGTGCGAGAGCGCGACCAGCGGCTGACGGCCCAGCGACTCGGCATGCAGCGCCGCTACGACAGCGGCCTCCTGCTCTGGCGTGGCGCTGGTGTCCACGAAGATGAGGTAGCGTTCGGTGACGAGCGCGAAGACATCTACCTCGTCGCCGCAGTGAAACCCGCGCAGGCGCGAATCCCAGCCGGGCAGCGAGAACGGCGTAACGATGCGCTGCGCATCGGACGGCGGAGCGGGCTGCTCCAGTGGCGTAGACAAGAAGTACTCTCCTGTTCACTTGCGGCCTGGCTGAGAGGTCATCACTGTTGGTGATTGCCGACATGCGCTATAATGTGGCGGCGACGTTTGGAGAGAGCATTAGGCAAGGGCGCCTGAGTAACCTGAGCAGTGAGTGGCCAACTGTGTTGGCTGGCTTGCGACCACGAGGAGTGAGGAATGCCCAGTGAGTACGATAAGTACTCCGCCTCGCGTGATGGGACGGTCATACCCCCTACCCGGCATCTGCTCACCCCACGCGCGACCTTTATCATCGCGCTAGCGTGTACCCTGATCGCTAGCTCGCTCCTGTTTGTGCTCGCCGACAGCGGACACATCACTGCCGAGGGCCAGATCGCGACGACGCCAACTGCGCCTCCGCCCACCGCGACGGCCTCACCAACGGTCGCCGCGCTTGGCTTCCAGCTCTTCAATGACCGCGCCGATGGCTTCACCATACAATATCCCGATGGGTGGATCGCTTCGCCGCTCAATCCTGGCATGCAGTTCGCCGACGATAGCAACGAGACTGGCTATGCGATGCAGGTAGCGCTGCCTAGCTCGACGACACTCGCCAACCCGCCGCAGGATGTCACCAATTCGTCGGCGTGGGTGGACTATGAGTTGAACTACCTCGAGAGCAAATACCCGCAGAACTTCGTCCGGCTGAGCACTGGCGAGACGTCGCGCGTCATCGGCGGCGTCACCTGGCAGGGCGGCGCGGGACTGATTACAAACAATAGCTCCGGTATTCGCGTGCAGGTGTTTGCTGTCGTCTATCACGGGCAACCTTACATCATCAACCTGCTCTCCGTCTCCGACCGATTTAGCGCGGGCGAGATCGAGTTCTTCAACCCGATGCTGAACAACTTCACCTTTACACCGACAACCCCCTGAGCCGCGTGAGGAGCCTGAAACTGATGCGCTTACCATTTGCGGACCGCGCGGCGCGCGTGATCGCTGGCGACCCATCGGCGTCGGCGGCAGCCAGCGCACAGGCGGGCGCGGCTCTGCGCGTAGACAGCGCGCCCAATCGGCTCTCGCTGCTGCTGCTGGTCTTCATCGGCGGCATGGCCTCGCTCGCACTGGAGATGCTCGGCCCCCGGCTGATGGCGCCATTCTTTGGCACCTCGCTTTTCATCTGGGCCAATCAGATTGGCTTCACGCTGATCTACCTCTCGCTGGGCTACTACATCGGCGGGCGCGTCGCCGACCGCCACCCCAGCATGCGGTTGCTCTGCGCCATCACCGCTGTCGCCGCGCTCTTTACCGGACTAATCCCGTTCATCAGCGGACCGGTGCTCAACGCCGCCGCCATCGCCCTCAACGGCGAGATTCCCAACGTCTTCATCGGCTCGCTCTTCACCGTCGTGCTGCTCTTCTCCGTGCCGACGATTCTGCTCGGCATGGTCTCGCCCTTCGCCATCCGCCTGACGCTGAGCGGCATCGGCTCGGCGGGGCGCGCGGCGGGCAACCTCTACGCGCTCTCCACGGTTGGCAGCATCATCGGCGCCTTCCTGCCTGTGCTGGTGCTGATTCCTGACCTGGGCGTGCGGCGCTCGTTCTTCCTGGTCTCCGTCGTATTGCTGGCCGTCTCGCTCTGGGGCCTACGCGGCGCCGAGCGCATCGGCGTAGCCATCCCTGGCGCGTTGCTGCTGCTGCCGTTGCTGCTGCCACAGCTGGTCTCGCTTGGCCCGCTCAAGGGAGTCTCTGGCATCGGCTATGGCACGGTCGTGGACGAGCGCGAGTCGCTCTACAACTTCATCCAGGTGGTGCGCACGCCCGATGG
>JAICSR010000486.1 GCA_025936795.1 Ktedonobacterales bacterium
GCTCGGTGGCGGCGGCGCTGCTCAAAGAACAGGGGTATGATGTCGTCGGCATCATGCTGCGCCTCTGGGCCGAGCCACCCACGGAGGGCGCGGATGAGGGAGTCGCCCCGGCGCGCGAAAACGCCTGCTGCTCCATCGAATCGATGAGCGATGCGCGTCGCGTCGCGGCCCAGCTTGATATCCCCTTCTACGTCGTCAACGTCGAGGAGCCGTTCCGCGAGACGATTGTGGACTACTTCTACGACGAGTATCGCGCCGGGCGCACGCCGAACCCCTGTCTGCGCTGCAACCGCACGATCCGCTTCACGCTCCTGCTGGAGCGGGCGCTCGCCCTTGGCGCCGACTATCTGGCGACGGGCCATTACGTGCGCGTGGACGACGACCCAGGAACGGGACTGCGCCGCCTGCGCCGGGCTAGCGACGCTGCCAAGGATCAGTCGTACGTGCTGCATGTACTCTCGCAGTACCAGCTGAGTCACGCGCTCTTCCCGCTGGGAGAATACACCAAGCCGGAGGTGCGCGCGATGGCGGCGGAGCGTGGCCTGCCAGTGGCGACGAAGGCGGAAAGCCAGGAGATCTGCTTCGTCGCCGCCAACGACTATCGCGGCTTCGTCCGCCGCTACGCCGAGGCGAGGGGTACGCCCGCACCTGAGCCTGGGCCAATCCTCGATCTCTCAGGACACCAGCTTGGCGCGCATAGTGGCCTGGCGAATTACACCGTCGGCCAGCGCAAGGGGCTGGGCATCGCCGCGCGCGAACCGCTGCATGTGCTGCAACTGGATGGCGCGCGCAACGCCGTCATCGTCGGGCCAGCCGCCGCGCTCGAACGCGAGTGCTTCACAGTCCACCAGACGACGTGGACGCGCGATACGCCGCCCGATGGCCCGGCGCGTGTCGAGGTCAAGGTGCGCTACAAGGCCCAGCCAGTGCGTGGCCTCGTCACGCCGCTGCCCGATGGGCGCGCCGAGGTGGCGCTGGAGCAGCCGATTCGCGCGGTGACGCCGGGGCAGGCCGCCGTCTTCTATGGCGGCGCGGAGGGCGACGAGGCGCTTGGCGGCGGGCTGATTGAGTAGCCCTGCGTCACCCTTCCCGAGCGCCTCTCAGTCTTTGCCCAACCGGAGCGCCCGGCCCAGACCGATACTTGCCGCATAGCGAGACGCGATGATGAGCGCCAGTACAAATGCCACCAGTAGCGCTCCATAAAAGAGGCCAAGCGCCGACCAGTTGGTCTGAGGCACGTATGGCGGTATACCGATTGCGGCGGGATTGATCGCGAGATCGCTATATGTCAGGAACGGCGTCGTCGCGGTCGTCAGCAGCAACCCGAGGAGGGTTCCTCCAACCAGGCCGAACAGATAGACGAAGGTCTGCTCGCCGAGGAGCAAGCCTGCCAACTGGCGGTTGGCCATGCCGAGCGTGCGGAAGATGGCGAACTGAGTCGTGCGCTGGCGCGCGGCCAGAATCGCCTGTACCAGGCTTCCTAGCACGGCCAGGAACGCGGCGGTGAAGGCCCCGATCACCAGCAGCCCGCTCATGCCCCCGGTGACGGGATTATCCTCCGCCAGCTGCAAATCCTGCTGGTAGCTTTCGACCGAGGCCAATGTGACGTCGGATTGCTTGTGGTTGAGGGCTTGCAGGAGCGCCTGCTGCTCGGTCGGATTGCTGGTAGTTCGCAGCCAGAACTCATTAGGGTTGATCTGCGAGTTAGCGTTGGCGTTTGGCTGCGTCGCGGCAGCGTATTCGAGGTCGCGCAAATCCATCACCAGGAAGCCACCTGCAGTGGCGGTGGGATAGAGTGTGGGAAACTCATGCACAATCGCGCTCACGACGAGCGTTGGCGGATTGATCAGCGCTAGCGAGGCGCTCAGTTGGAAGCGCTCGCCGACACGCAGCTTCAACTGCTGGGCGAGGGTCTCGCTGACGAGCACCGAGAGAGGATGCTTAGAGGTATCGAACGCTGATTGAGTAGGCACGCGATGCGCCGCCAATTGGCTCATCAGGTCGGGTAGGGGTTGCGTGGCATAGTCGGCGCGCCATGAACGCGCATTCGCAATTCCGGCAAAGGTCGCGCTATCGACCCCCAGCACCTCGACCGGGTGGTCCCCCAGCGTCACGGGGGTGCTGCCGCTTGTGCGATAGAGCGATGTCACTCCCAGCACGCCTGGTAGGGTCTTGAGGAAGGTCAGATATGATGTGGTCTGACTCGCGCTCATATGCCGGTTGGCTGTCAGGCGAACGTCCGCGCCAGCGGCATAGGCGGTGCGGTCCTGAATATTCTGCGTCAGTGACGCCTCGAAGGTGAGGGCGAACAGCCCCAGGCCCACCGCCAGGATCAGCAGCAAGGTCATGCGCGCATAGCGGTCAGGCGTGCGCTCGATCTGGGCGAAGGTGAGCATCGAGGTGAATCCGCGTCCGCGACTGGCGAGGCGCGCTCCCGCTCTGGCAGCCAGCGGAATCAGGCGCAGCAGCAGAAAGCCGCCCGCCAGCAGCAGCAACGATGGGGCGAGCAATAGGAGCGGACTGTTCGCGCTGGCGCCCAAGCTGAGTCGGGTCTGCGCGCTGCCGAAACGTCCCAACTCCAGGTAGCCAGCGACACACAGGAGCGCCAGGCCAACATCGAGGTAGGTGCGGCTCCAGAAGGGTCGGTGGGTAGGGCGGCCTGCCTCACGGCGCAGGGCGAGCATATCGAGCCGTGCCGTCTGCAGGGCGTAGAGGGTGATGACCGCGATGCCGAGCGCCGCGCC
>JAICSR010000150.1 GCA_025936795.1 Ktedonobacterales bacterium
CCACGTGCGCTGGCCTGGGGTGGGAGTGTCTTAGCTGACGACGCCAACGCCCAGCGCCAGCAGCGCATTGACCGCGTCACCCGCCGAGGCGTAGACGGTCGAGCCATTTGCGGAGAG
This sequence comes from Ktedonobacterales bacterium, assembly GCA_025936795.1. GTDB lineage: Bacteria > Chloroflexota > Ktedonobacteria > Ktedonobacterales > JADMIN01 > JAKAIY01. Next base: position 118 of record JAICSR010000150.1, read on the forward strand.
ATTGCCCTCGAAGACGCGGTTGTTTGGCGGGTCTTCGCCCGCGATGTCGCGAATCAGCACGCGATGCTCGCACTCCACGCCGAGAATCTGCGCCGCCGCCTCGGCGATGAAGGTGTTGGTCTCGCTGGCCGCCGCCTTGATCGCGCCGAGGTAGGCGCCGATGAAGATGCCCTCAAGCTGCTCACCGAAGGCCAGCATATTCCTCGCGCTGTCGAATGTGCCTGCGGGGAAACTGAAGACATGATAAGGGAAGCTCAGCCCCAGACTGACCAGCGTATCCTGGTGGTCCTGCTCTTGCCGACGAGCGGTGGAGAAGTAGAGCCGATGGCTGCTATTGAGCAGTGTACCCTTCGCCTCATCGCTCGCCACGCCATACGCTGAGCTATCGCCGAGCGCATTGGCGTAGAACGCCACGGCGATGCGCTCGGCGCCGACAGCGGCATTGCCGAACGCGACCACTGGGTCAACGCCATCGGCATGCGCGACGGCCCCCACGCCGCTCTTGAGCAGCAGTCCGCCGCCAACTCCGGCGCCCAGCGCCACCCCACCACTAGCCGCCATCAATCGCGTCATGAACGTGCGGCGCGTGCTCGTCGCGCGAAACAGGTTGCTCGAACGCAGCAGATTCTCCGCGCGTTCGCTATCGGGTTGTCTGTCCTCTGCCATTCTGCGCTCCTCATCGTGTCGTGTCCCATCCGTGGCGGCATCGCCGCCAGGACGCCACGGTCGTTTTCACCGGGCCATCAACATGTACACAGCGATGCGCCCGAATGGATGAGAATGATGAGCAAAGGTCGCCAAATTGGTGGAGCAGCGCAGAGATGCCCAGCCTAGACCGCCGTGCCGTCGGCGCGCCAGGCAGCGATGGTGGTCACGTCGTAGCCTCGATATTGCCTCACTTCACAGCAAGATTCATATGTCTTTACTCCTCCACCTGCCGTTGGTAAAATTGCAATTCATCTGCGCTTATTTGTTCATGCGGCACAAGCTGGTAATGCTTCTCGGCGACCACTGTAACCACATCGTCCTGCTTATCAAATGCCTTGAGTGCAATAACACCACCAGACATAAATTGCGCTGCGATCGGCCTACAGATCAAATTCGGGAAGCGGTCTTCGCACAGCGCAAAGTCTTGCTCAATCTGCACAATGCCCAGCTTATCTCGATGGCCCTTAGCCTGAACAGGAAACACGTATTGAGATCCTCGCTTGTCAATACCCACATAGAGTTCATCGGTTTCAACTTGTCCGACGTTCGGTACAGTCGTCCGCAGATGGTTCTGTAGCGAATAGCAGGTAGTTCCCGTGAAGATATCGATGAGACGGTTATAGCGCACAAGGGCAAGCAACCCTTGCTCATCAGTTTGCGCATACTTCGTCACGATGCCTGGCGTAGCATCAGGAATCTTGATCTGCGCCAGCCCGCGCATGGGAGCCAAATCGATGATGTCACGCAATACAAACTGATACTGGCTCCTTCCGACAGAGCGGATGATCCACTGTTGTCCTTCGGGAGCGGTCGCCCGAATGCTCTCGGGTAGTTCCTGGCGGTAGCGAAAACTATAGGGGATATCGCCGAGATTCAATGGAACATCGATACTCAGCGCTTGTGCGGCTTCGGCAAGCTCTTCGCGAGGAAAGGCGACTTCTTGATCGCCCGCGCTGTAGTGTGCAAAGAAGATATGCGCCACAATTTGCTGGTAGCGGTTCAGTATAGGCTGACTTGGCGAGGCTCCGGTCACGGGAGTACTCCTTGATAGTTGGGTGTCACACCCTAACGGCAGCGAGGCATATCGTCGTGTCAACGCAGTTCGAGAACCCGGAAAACGAAGAACAACGACCTCTTCTCGCAACTGCGCTTTGGTAGCAGTGGCAGTTCGAGTACGAAATAAGTCAATGCTGTCGACCTCGTATCCGAGCGCATCGGCTATCTCCGCTAGCAACTGTCCTGTGGGGATCATGACCCGAAGGTACGAGGCTTGGTCGCCGACCACATATCCGAGTTTTGCGCCCGGACGAAGCTTGCCACGAAGTTCGGCGAGATGGAGCGCCATACCTCCAAAATAGTTCCGCGCTACGGTCGGGTACAGCTTCTCAAAGCCCGACGTCTTCCCTAGTGCTATCCGACGCATCTCGATAGCTTGTGCAATACGCTCGACTTCAGGATGAAAAATCGCCAAATGATCATCATCGCCTTTGTACATGTTCCGTGTGTTAGAGCGCAGCAACGTCTGCTTAAGCCGCCGAAGGTCTGCTTTAGTGGAGATAAAGTTCAGCAGCACAGACTCCAAGCGTGTCGTACGGGTGTAGTCTTTTTCGTTTGGATAGGGAGGCGAGGTGAACACGGCATCAATGCTCTCTGGCGGCATATGGGTAAGCGGAAGTCTGGCGTCAGACAGATAAACATGTGCCAGTGGAGAAGGCGTGTCTGTATGTTGGACAAGGCGCAGGTCACTTGCTATGCTGTGGATCGCCGTGAGCCAAGGCGCAATGACTGGCGCATCAGGCTTGGGGCGCCCCACGCCAACTTCTGGGCCAAAGTGCAGATTGCTGCTGGTAAACACGACGGACTTAGCAAGCGCCAGACGTTCGTGGTGGTAGAAGCGCTCGTCACGCTGCTGCTCTATCGTTGCGAGCAGCGTGATGACTTTATGCAGTGGCAACGGACTAATGGACTCACCGAGGAGCAATCGCTGAGCTTCCTCAGGAAGCGCATAGAGAGGCCGCACTAGCGTTGGCATACGTTCAAAGAGAGGTGTGTCCTCAATGCCATCTTGAGACAAGTCATTAAGTGCAGTGTCTGCAATTTGGCGCGCATGCTCAACAAGTCCATCAGGCGGTGGACTCCAGTCAAGCTTTACTGAGCTGGCATAGTAAGCCATGGGATTCGCTTCAAAGCCAAAACTCGCGATTCCCCGCTTCTTGCATTCGACAAGAACTGTGCCTGTTCCGCAGAACGGATCGAGCACATGAGCATCTGGCGGCATGCCCCAAGCGTCCAGATAGCTGCGAACCAGATGAGGTGGAAACGATAACACGAAGCGATACCAATCGTGGACTGAACGATCTTCGGGATAGAGCTTGTTTGTTTCGCTATTCGAGTCCCGATTGCGGGCAATTGCATAACTCATCTCTAGACCTTTCCTCTTGCCGCCATACTTCGTTCAAGAGTGACCCTTCGTGCTCATCATTAGAGATACTTCCAATAACGACCAATGAGGAAGGAAAGCAAGTATTCTCTCGCCCTATACCGCCGTGCCGTCGGCGCGCCAGGCAGCGATGGTGGCCGCATCGTAGCCCAGCTCGGCCAGCACCTCGGCGGTGTGCTGGCCGAGCGTTGGCGGGGCCAGGCGCAGCGTGGCGGGCGTCTCGGAAAGGCGCAGCGGCGTATCCACCATGCGCACCATGCCGGTCGTGGGGTGGGCCAGTTCCTGCACGAGGCCGACGCGCTGCGCCTGTGGACTGTTCAATACCTGCGCCATATCACGAATTGGCCCGGCGGGTGCCTGCGCTGCGTCGAGAATGGCCATCAGGTCCTCGGTGGTCTGCTGGGTGGTGCGCTCCTCCAGCACTGCCAGCAGCGCGGCGCGATTGCGCACACGCTCGGCGTTCGTAGCGAAGCGCGGATCATCGGGCAGCGCGGGCAGATCGAGCGCGGCGCAGACCCGGCGGAAGATGTCGTCATTGCCGCCAGCGATGTTGATATAGCCGTCCGCTGTGCGGATGAGGTCATACGGCGCGATCTGTGGATGGCTGTTGCCGACCCGCTGCGGCGCAACGCCGGAGACGAGATAGCTGGAGGCGAAATTGCCCAGCGCCGCGACCGTCGCGCCGAGCAGCGTCGCCTCCACGTGCTGGCCGCGCCCCGTGCGCTCGCGGGCGAAGAGCGCCGCCAGAATCGCCTGCATCGCCGTCATGCCGGAGAGCACATCGCAGACTGGCAGGCCACTGCGGAAGGGTGAGCCGTCTGGGTCGCCAGTGACGCTGGTGGCGCCAGTGGTTCCCTGCATGATGATGTCGTAGCCGGGACGCCGCGCCTCCGGGCCATCCTGTCCATAGGCCGAGATGCTGCAATAGACCAGCCGGGGATTGCGCGCATGAACCGCCGCATAGCCGAAGCCAAGCTGCTCCATCAGACCAGGGCGAAAGTTCTGGATCAGCACGTCACCGCGCTCGATCAGCCGCCAGAGCGCCTCGCGTGCGGCCTCGCGCTTGAGGTTGAGCGTGACACCGCGCTTGTTGCGATTGCAACTAAGAAAGTAGGCGCTCTCGCCGTGCTGGAAGGGTGGCCCCCAGTGGCGGCTATCGTCGCCAACTCCCGGCTCCTCCACCTTGATGACCTCAGCGCCCAGATCGCCCAGCAGCATCGCGCAGAGCGGCCCGCTCAGCGCGCGGCTCAGGTCCACCACGCGAATACCATCCAGCGGCGACATAGCAGGCTTCCCTCCGTGATGAGATCGTAGCGGCGCGGTCCAGCGCAGCCCGCGCCGCCACCGCAGTATAGCATGGCAAGCCTGCTCCGGATGCTCCATCGCACGTCGAGGGATGACGCGGGCGCCTGAAGGCGCAGCTACGGGCCTGCGGGCCGCGAAGGCGGCCTGCGCGGCCTGGGACGTGGACCATTGCTAACCTGCGCAGGCAGGCTTCGCGGCGACCCGCAGGTCGCCCGTAGCTGCGGGTTTACCCGCCAGCCAGCCTGCTCCGCTGCGTCTCGACACGCGCATGTCGCTGGGGCTATACTGCCTGAGAGCGTCCGCGCAATGGGGTGACGGCAGGCAGCCTGCCCGGCCTGCGCGGACGCGACGCATCTGCCAACGCTCAGGCGCGACGCACGCGGGCGGCACATGAGGAGAGCGAGGGAAACCATGAGCGAGCCAGCGCTGGAACGACTGCGACAGGGGCCTGTGCTGTGCGATGGCGCGATGGGAACCATGCTCTATGCCCGCGCGGGCGCGCCACTGATGCACGGGCGCTGCTTCGACGAGCTGACCCTGACAGCGCCAGAGCTGGTGCAGCAGGTTCATCGCCAATACATCCTCGCGGGCGCCGAGATCATCGAGACGAACACGTTTGGCGCCAACGCCGCCAAGCTCAGCGCCTATGGCCTCGCCGACCAGGCGCGCATCATCAATCGCCGCGCCGCCAAGTTGGCCTATGAGGCGCGTGATATCGCCGGGCAGCCCGTCTTCGTCGCTGGAGCGGTTGGCCCCAGCGGCCAGCCTGTCGCCCCCACCGCGCGCGACGATGAGCCGCGCCTGGCCGCGCTGCGCGCAATCTTCCGCGAGCAGATCGAGGGGCTGGTGGAGGGTGGCGCCGACCTGCTGATTCTGGAGACATTCTCCAGTCTGACCGAGCTACGGCAGGCGGCGCTGGCGGCGCGCGAGGTCGGCAATCTGCCAATCGTTGCGCAGATGACCTTCGCCGAGGATGGTCAGTCGCTCTCCGGCGAGACGCCTGCGCAGGCGGCGCGCGCGCTGGCGCTGATGGGGGTAAACGTCATCGGCGCAAACTGTAGCGTCGGGCCAGCGGGCATCCTCGACGCCGTGGTGGAGATGGCGGCGGCGCTGCGCGAGATGGGGATTGACCCGGAGCGCGATGTGCTGCTCTCGGCTCAGCCCAACGCCGGTCTGCCCACCCGCATCGAGAACCGCTTCCTCTACGTCTCTACGCCAGCGTATTTCGCCGACTACGCCCAGCGCTTCGCCTCGGCGGGTGTGCGGCTGGTCGGCGGCTGCTGCGGCACGACGCCAGAGCATATCGCGGCGATGCGCGCGGCAATCGGAACCTACCTGCCGAATCAGGTGACCCAGTGGGCTACCACCGTTACCCATGCCACGCCGACGGAGACGTTCCCACCGGAGGAGCTGGCCGAGCGCACGCACCTGCAAGAGGACCTGGAGGCCGGACGCTTCGTCGTCAGCGTCGAGCTAGACCCACCCAAGGGCCTCAACCCGCGCAAGATTCTGGATGGCGCGGCGCGGCTGCGCGAGGCGGGCGTGCGCTACATCAACATCGCCGATAGCCCGATGGCGCGCGTGCGCATGAGCTGCATGGCGCTGGCGCGGCTGCTGCGCGATTACCTCGACCTGGAATCCATCCTGCACTTCACCACCCGCGACCGCAACCTGATGGCGCTGCAATCGGATCTGCTGGGCGCGCACGCGCTCGGCTCACACAACATCCTGGCGCTGACCGGCGACCCGGTGCGCGCGGGCAACTATCCGAACCTGACGGGCGTGTGGGATGTGGATTCGGTAGGCCTGGTGCGCATCCTCAAGGGGATGAACGAGGGCCACGACGCGGCGGGCGGCTCGCTGGGCCTGCCTGCGCGCTTCTTCATCGGCGCGGCGCTCAACCTCAACATGGAAGATAGCCTGATAGACGTGGACCAGGAACGCGCGCGACGCAAGCTGGCCTCTCGCGATGACGTGGCGCACGAAGTCGCCCACGAACTCTGGGCCGAGCATGGCCAGATGACCGAGACTGAGCTGGAGCTGCATCGCCTGCGCGATAAGCTCGCGGCAGGCGCGCAGTTCATCATGACACAGCCAATCTACGAGCTAGCCCCGCTAGAGCGCCTGATCGAGCGTTTCGGCCCGGTGGACGCGCCGATCATCCTGGGGATGATTCCGCTGCACAGCGCCAAGCATGCCGAGTATCTGCACAATGAGGTGCCGGGCATGAGCATCCCGGAGGACGTGCGCGCGCGTATGCGCGAGGCGGGCGAGCATGGGCGCGAGGTGGGCATCGCCCTGGCGCGCGACATCATCACGCAGGCGCGGGCGCGTGGACTGATTCAGGGCTGCTACCTGATGCCCTCGTATGGCCGCTACGATCTGGTGGCCGACCTCGCGCGCGAGCTGCTGGAGGGGTAGGAGCGTTGGCGAGGAAGGTCTATCCCCGCTGTCGCACAAGCGCTTGCCACTGATCTTGCTGGTAGTCAACCAGCAGCCGACTCCCCAGTTCCGCTGCCGCCGCTGGGCTGGGCGCGGCTCGGTATGCGGCATAGCGCGCGTCGAACTCACTGAGGTAGCGCTCAAGGCCGCGCTCGATGTCTGGCTGAGCGACCGCCGGAATCTTCCCCTCGCCGATCTGCGCCGCGAACATGGCGCGCAGGTCAGTCATGCGCCGCCGCAACGCCTCTACCTCACGCGCAGAACAGGCTTGCGCATTCAGCAGCGTGACCTCAAGGCCCGCCTGGTGAAACATGTCTGTATAGTCGTTCAGTGTGAAGGTATATTCGCCCACTCCATAGGGATCAGTGTGGCCTGCGGCGATGAAGTAGATGATTGCTTGCTCGCGTTCGAGCAGCGTCAGGCCAAACAGCGCGTAGTGGCCGTCGCGCATGACCTGAAGATACGAGAACGGATTGGGAATGCCCATGATACAGATGCCGCTGGAGACAAGCATCCGGGCGATTGTCTCGATGAGCATGCTGGCCTTCTCGACATGCTCGATGACGTTATCGCAGGTGATGATCTCGAACTGTCCTAGTTGTTGCGCTACCTGCGGCTGAAGGATGTCCCCTGTCATCAGGGTGCAGCGCAGGCCAGGATGGTCAGCCAGATTGAACGTTGCGAGCGCTAATAACCCTGGATCGAGTTCCAGTCCATAGGCGTCTGCGCCCGCGCGAGCGAAGGCAATCGGCGTTCCACCATATGCGCAGCCAATGTCCAGGCTTCGCGCGCCAGTCGGGTCGAGGTACCGCCGAACCGTCCGCACGACCTCATCTCCGCGCTGATTCGTGCCGAGTGGATACTCAATCCACGTCCGAAGCATTGGGTGGCGCCGATCGAGCGCAGCGGTATGCCGGAGAACAGCCTGGGCAAAGCTGCTCGACTTCAACGCCCGCTTACCAATCAATCGAATAGCGATGCGCTCCATTGGCGCCGCGCTCCGACCGGGGAGTTTATCAGGATCGAACGAGAGACGTCGCCGCGACTCCCACAGGCGGATGCGGATATCATAGGGGATGAGCCGATGGTAGACATCGCGCATAATGCCGGCAGGCCGCACTAGACATTCTCTCTTTCCTCTCAATCGCTTCTAAAGCCTGGAGTGAACGGCTCCAGAATACCACGGGTACGTAGTAGCGATGGAGGAACGAAGACTGGAGCGCTGTTGAACAAACGCACTATGTCTGACCGCCTGTAATACGAGCGCCTGCCTCGGCGTCATAGCCATACTATGCGCTCTCGCCGCCGCACCTCTGGAAATGGTCAAGCGGGAGCGCGTGGCAATCTCATACTGAGACGGCGCGATCAGCCTAACGGCTTGCAGAGCGTCTGGCCGCCACTAGCGTCGGCCAGCGTCAGGCGCCAGTGGCTCGCATCGAGTGTGGCGAAGATCACGCCGCTCGCATCCTTTGCGCCCGCCGCGATCTGCCCTTGCGCCAGCGCCACGCCCGAGCAGGAGCCGGAGCGCACTGCCCAGGTGGTCGTCGTCGCCGTAGGGCTGGCCAGCGCGACGTTGACGCGTGTGGCGATCAGCGGCTCCATCAACACGATGCCCAGCGAGTAGCCGTTGGGGCCTTCGGTCGCCAGGTAGAGGTTGAAGAACTGCTTACGCCCGGAGAGCGGGTCTCCGCAGGCGAGGATTGGCGCGCTGGCGTCGTTGGCCTGCTGACGCACGACGACGAACAGGTTGACGCTCGGCTCGATGGCCACATCCACGCCGCCCTTGGGGTCGGGCGCGACCACCCGATCGCTCGCAATCGGCGCGGCGGTCGCCGCCGTGAGCGCGGCCAG
>JAICSR010000484.1 GCA_025936795.1 Ktedonobacterales bacterium
CGCCTCCCTCATCACGTCAGGCGAAAACCTGTTGCAGGATCGAAGATGTGAACGCGATTGGCGTCAACCGCCAGCGTAATGGCGTCGCCCGGCGCGAAGCGGCTCTCGGCGCCGACTCGCGCCACCACACGCGGCGCAACCGGCGTCTCCTGGCTGGCCTCTGCGACCTGCGCCTCATTCGCCAGCGCGCCGGGCATGGTGACGTGCAGCAGTTGCTCGCTACCCAGATGCTCCACCAGTTCGATGCTCCCTGCCAGTGTATTGGGCGCGTCGGCGCTGGCTGGGCGCAGGTGTTCTGGCCGGATGCCCGCGATCACGGCGCTGCCGTCGCCGCCCGTCGCGTGGCGGGCCATCCGCTGCGCCAGGTCCTCGCTCAGCGTCACCGAACGGGGCGCAACCCCATCCGCGCCCGCGAACACGAGCGTGGCGCCGCCATCGCCTGAGGCGCGCAGACGCGCGGCGAGGAAGTTCATCGCTGGGGCGCCGATGAAGCCCGCGACGAAGAGGTTGGCTGGCGCGTCGTAGAGGTCCTGCGGGGCGCCAAGCTGCTGCACGACCCCAGCATTCAGCACGGCGATACGGTCGCCCATTGTCATCGCCTCCACCTGGTCGTGGGTGACGTAGACGAAGGTCGTCCCGGTCAGGCGATGCAGGCGCGCAATCTCGGCGCGTGTCTGCACACGCAGCTTGGCGTCGAGGTTCGAGAGCGGCTCATCCAGCAGGAAGACCTGCGGCTCGCGCACCAGCGCGCGTCCCAGCGCGACCCGCTGGCGCTGCCCGCCGGAAAGCTCGCGCGGGCGCCGCGCGAGGTAGTCGTCCAGCCCCAGCATGCCCGCCGCCTGCTTGACACGTCGTTCGATGTCCTGCGCCGGGGTACGCCGAAGCTGGAGGCTGAAGGCCATGTTGTCGCGTACGGTCATATGCGGGTAGAGGGCGTAGTTCTGGAATACCATTGCGATGTCACGGTCTTTGGGCGCGACATCGTTGACCCGCCGGTCGTCAATGTAGAGGTCGCCATCGGTCACTTCCTCTAGCCCAGCGATCATGCGCAGCGCCGTAGACTTGCCACAGCCCGATGGCCCCACCAGCGCCAGAAACTCATGGTTGCGAACCGTCAGATTCAGGTCATCAATAATCGTGACCTTCTCGGTGTAGCGTTTGGTGACATGCTCGAACCGTACTTCAGCCATTGCGCATGATCCCTTCTCTGGGAGGCTTAGCGTTCTCTCGTGTCGCATCGCCGTAGCTACATCGCACGCTGCCCCGCGATGAACCCCGCGTACCAGCGTCCGCTGTCTTTGATGATGCGGCGCTGTGTCTCGAAGTCCACGTAGATCAGGCCGAAGCGCTTGCCATAGCCCATCGCCCATTCGTAGTTATCCAATAGCGACCACGCGAAATAGCCCACGACCGGCACGCCATGCCCGATGGCGCGCTCGACGGCGCCGAGGTGATCGCGCAGGTAGCGCACGCGCCGCTGGTCGGCCACGCGGCCCACGCCGTTCCACTCGTCGTGGAAGGCGGCGCCGTTCTCAGTGATGAGCAGCGCAGGCACATGGTAGGCGCGATTCAGCTCCTCCAGCATCATGTCGAGGCCGTGGGGATAGACCTCCCAGCCCATTGCGGTGATGTCGGACTGGGGCAGGTCGGCGATGTAGTCTATGCCGTCGGGGACGCGCTCGTCGCCGCGTCTGGCCGAGGCAGCGGCGGCTGGACGCGCGGCGCGCACGACCCAGCGGTTGTAATAGTTCACGCCGAGGAAGTCGTCGGGCGTCGAGATGATCGCCATATCGCCGTCCTGAATCGGTGGCGGCGCCACCCCAAGGTCGTCGAACAGCCCCGCAGGATATTCACCGCGACAGAGTGGGTCGAGGAACCAGCGATTGTGGAAGCGGTCGGCGCGCTGCACCGCGCGCAGCGTCTCAGGGCGCTGATCGCCAGCGAAGATCGGGAAGAGGTTGAGCGCCGCGCCGATCCGCGCCTCTGGGGCATGCGCGCGGATACGTGGAATGGCGAGGCCGTGCGAGAGCAGCAGATGATGGGCGACATCCACGGCTGCCTGCATGTCGCCAACAATGCCCGGCGCATGCTCGCCAGCGCCATAGCCCAGGTAGGCGCTGCACCACGGCTCGTTCTGCGTGACCCACCAGCGCACGCGGTCGCCCAGCCGCGCGGCGATCACCTCGGCATAGTCGGCCAGCGCCAGGGCCGTCGCGCGATTGCGCCAGCCGCCCTGCTGATAGAGCGCGAGCGGCAGGTCCCAGTGGTAGAGCGTCGCGACTGGCGTGATGCCCGCTGCGAGCAGGTGATCTACCAGGCGACTATAAAAGTCGAGGCCAGCCTGATTGGGCCGCCCGCTGCCCTCAGGCACGATGCGTGGCCACGCGATGGAGAAGCGATAGGCGTTCAGGCCTAGCTCAGCCATCAGCGCGACGTCTTGCTCCGCCCGATGGTAGTGGTCGGCGGCCACCTCGCCGCTCTGGCCGAGATAGGTGCGACCAGGCTCGGCGGCGAAAGCGTCCCAAACGCTGGGGCCTCGGCCATCTTCGTGGGTCGCGCCCTCGATCTGGTAGGCGGACGTAGCAGCTCCCCAGAGGAAGTCGCGTGGAAATGTCATATCTATCACCTGTGTGTTACCTGTACGTTGAGCCGCAGACACGGATGGACACAACAGGCGCGTCGGCGCCTGCACGGACGCATGGGACAGCGCGAAGATTGACCCTCGCGCACTCGGAGCGCATGGGCGATGCAGGTC
>JAICSR010000588.1 GCA_025936795.1 Ktedonobacterales bacterium
ACGTTCGTATCGGCGGTCCCGTGGACGAGGACCTGGGGGAGGCCCAGCGGCAGCAGATCATAGGGCGAGCCGCTGGCGTAGCGGTCGGGAACCTGCGCGGGGGTCCCACCCAGCAACGTCTCGGTGACATTCTCGCTGAGGCGCAGCTCCCAGGCGCGACGCAGGTCGGCCACCGCCGCCAGCGCGACGACGCCGTGAATCGGCAGCGGGTCGGCTCGCCACAATGGCGACTCCTTCGGCAGACGCAGGCGCGCCGCCAGCCACAGCGCGAGTTGCCCACCCGCCGAGTGGCCGAGTGTCACGACGCGGCGCAGGTCCAGCGGGTAGCGCTCGGCCAGGCCGCGCAGCGCATCAGCGGCGGTGGCGACATCCGTGAACGTGCCAGGCCAGCCGCCAGCCGGATCGCCGATGCGGCGATACTCGATATTCCAGGTGGCCAGCCCTGCCTGCGCCAGCGCGCCACACGCTGCGCCAAAGTAGGCCAGATCGTAGCGCGCACGCCAGTAGCCACCATGAATCACGATCACCACGGGCCATGGCCGCCCGGCGTCGCCAACGGGCAGGCGCAGATCGCCGAACTGCTGGGGCGCTGGCCCATATGCGAGGCGCGCGGTCGGCGGCGGCGCCCCATGGGCGAGTCGGTCGAGCAGGTCCATCATCGGCTGCGTTTCCTCCTGAAATTGCGCGCGTCGGCGTTGGTGGTCGGCGACATCCGCTCCAAGCATACCGCGTGAACTTGCCTTTGTGGCGGGCGCCTCTCTATACTCAACACATGAATACTCATTGATTGAGCATGCGATGTGAGGAGGCGACATGACGCGCAGCAGGATCATGGCGCCAGCGCAGCCAATGGCGTTGCTTACGATGGTGGCGCTGGCGCTGATGTCGGCGCTGGCGGGCTGCGCGACCGCAAGTGGCGGCTCTAGCGCGAAGGGGACGGTCAACGTCGCCTACGCTGGCTCGCTCGTCACCCTGATGGAGCATACACTGGGGCCAGCCTTTACGCGCGCGACTGGCTACACCTTCCAGGGGCGCGGCGCTGGCTCGACCGCGCTGGCGAATCAGATCAAGAGCAAGCTGATCGCGCCGGATGTCTTCATCAGCGCGTCGGCGGCGGCATACAAGCCCTTGCAGGGCGACGCGAATGGAAACATCGTGCGGTGGTCCATCAGCTATGCCACCACGAGCATGGTGATTGGCTACAGCCCCAAGAGCCGGTTCGCGGCGCAGCTCCAGGCGGCGGCCAGCGGGCAGACGCCGTGGTATCAGGTGTTGCAGACGCCGGGGCTGCGGCTGGGGCGCACCGACCCGCAGCTCGATCCCAAGGGCGTCAATACGCTCTACACGCTGCAACTGGCCGCGCAGTATTATCAGCAGCCGGGGTTGGCGCAAAACCTGACGGGTGGCGCCGAGAATCCCGAGCAGATCTTCCCAGAGGAGGAACTGGTGGCGCGGCTGACGGCGGGCCAGCTCGACGCGGGCTTCTTCTACCGCAACGAGGTGAAGGACGCCGGGCTGCCCTCCATCGCGCTGCCGCCGCAGATCAACCTGGGCGATACCACGCTGGCCAGCGCCTATGCTCAGGCCAGCTATACGACTGCGGCAGGTGTGACGCAGCATGGCGCGCCGATCGCCTTCAGCGTCACGATTCCAGCGACCGTGCGCGACGAGGCGGGCGCGGAGGCGTTCGTCGTCTATCTGCTGGGCGCCCAGGGACACGCCGCGCTCACAGCGGACGGCTTCAGCGTGACCGCGCCGACGCTGACAGGCGATGCCACGCAGCTTCCGGCAAGCTTGAA
>JAICSR010000272.1 GCA_025936795.1 Ktedonobacterales bacterium
ATAGCCGATCAGGTTGACCTCGTTCGTCCCGACCAGCCCCAGCCGCTCCAGCAGCGCCAGCAGGTCGGCGGCGTCGTGGTGGTGCAAGCGCGCATCCACCTGTCGGGGGATGGCGGCTGAGCGACCATGCCCGCTGAGGTCCGGCGCGATGACGCGGTACTCCGGCGCCAGCGCGGCGATCAGTGGCGCGAAGTGGGCGCGCGCCGTTCCCGCGAAGCCGTGCATCAGCAGCACAGGCGCGCCGGAGCCGATCTCCTCATAGGCCAGCGTTGGTCGAGATGACTGCGGCAACGCGTCGCCCTTTCGCTGTAGTGTCGTTGGATGCGCAAACTGCTACGAGGCTCCAGGCCGTCACGCATTATAACACGCCACGTCTGTGCAGGCAGGACAGGCCACAGGTGTATCTCATAGGCGCCCATCAGCGTGGCGTCGAAGACGCATACCTGACGCCCTCTGATTGTTGGTGCGGCTATAATGGGGAGTGAGAGGGTGGGCTTTGGCATGTGATAAGGCAACAAGCGTGGAACACAAAAAATAACCCCAGGTTCATCACCGACGCGAAGTCAGGAGAGGAATAGCCTGGGGACTGCTGGCTAAAGTATATCATCTGGAGTACGCCGATGCAAGATAATCGCTACCTTACAGACCTGCGGCGAGGTATCTCGGATGCGCGCCTCAACGCCTATCGCCGTCCAGATGATGTTGGGAGCCTGGATGTTATCGCGAGGTATCTTTGGAATATTGCGCTGAGCGAGGCACTGTATCCAACGCTACAAGCATTGGAAGTTACGCTGCGCAACGATCTACACACCGCCATCTCTGCACGGTTTGATGATGCCCTATGGTTCGACCGGAAGCCGCCGATTCTTGATGTGATTGAAGTGGACAAAGTCGCCGTAGCAAAACGAGAGCTCTATCTGGAACACAAACCTCTGGAAGCAGGACGTCTCGTTGCTGCGCTCAGTTTTGGCTTCTGGACAAGTCTATTTGATAGACGCTATGAGCGTATCTTCTGGCCATCGCTACTTCGACCAGCGTTTCCCAGCATGCCACGTCGCATCAGGACTCGCCAGGAGTTGTCGAGGCGGCTGAATCAGATTCGCAGGTTGCGCAATCGTGTCTTTCATCATGAATCCATACTCAACTGGAGAAATCCTGATCTGTTGCTGCAGCATACCCGGATTCTCGAAATCATCACCTGGATGAATCCGGCGATGGGCGAAACTATTGCCCTTATGGATCGCTTCACTGTTATCTACGCTGATGGCGTACCGTACTTCCGCACGAAGGTGGAACAGTATTTCAAAGACCACCCGTAGTCCACGGTGGTCGAGTAGCGCCAGGCCGTCTCGCATTATAACATGCGTGCTGGGCGTCTCAGACTACGGATGGGCCAACTGCTGCATGATGGCGATGCGCAGCAGGATCGCTGACGGCTCGATGGCGCTGCACAGGAAGAGATAGAAGCTGCCCAGAAAGACGGTGAAGACGCTGGCGAAGAGCAGCATGTTGCGGCGCGTCTCACGCCGCGCCAGTTCCGTCCAGACCTGCCGGATGAGGCCAGCCGGGTTGGCGACGATATCCCAGCTATTGAAGCGCATGAATCGGCCAATGTAGATGCCGAGATTCGAGAGGAACAGGTAGCCCGCGAAGAGTAGCCAGGTCAGCAGCCACGGCACATACAGCTCCAGCACATGCTGCACCAGCAGCAGCGAGAACGCGCCCAGCAGCACGCCGCAGAGCGCCAGCGAGAGTATCACCACCGTATCGAACCAGAACGGCACGCGCGTCACATCGTCCTTCAAGTGATGAAACTCGGTGATGAGATAGGTGGAGTTGGGGAAGAATATGCACCAGACCACCAGCAGCGCAAGCGGCGCCCAGCGCGATGTCTCGATCACCCCCAGGAAGAAGAGCAGCGCCACCGCCACGCAGAGAATCGGAACCCACGCCAGCGCCAGATTGAGCAGCATCGGACGATAGACGCGATAGCCGTAGAGCCGGGCGCGCGCCACCAGCAGCCCCACCGTCACCGCCGAGAAGAGCGCCGCGCTCGCAAGCAGGGGCAGCAGCAGCGCCGAGACGATGCGCAGTTCGAGTTGCGCCGGAGCCATGGACGCCTCCTTCAGAGCGGTGATGTCTGATGATGCGATGGGTCGCTTCTCACTCTCTACGATCATATCCGGCGAATGTCGCTACCCAACCGCAGGACTGTCGCAGATACGTCGCAGCAGGCCTCCTGGACTGACGGATTCACGTCAACACGCGCCGCTGCTGTGGACTTTCTGGCTGTGGCGAGGGGGCGGCGCTGGCGCATGGGCTATACTGTCGGGACGTGGCCTGGGGGATGCGTAGCGTTCACTCAGGCGGCTGCAACTGCCCAACGCGGCGCGCCGCTCCTTTCTCCCCTTCTCCCCTCGCCCTCTGGGAGCGGGGCCGGGGGTGAGGGGCGCGCCCCCAAGTGAAGGATTGCGCGCGTGTCTGAGACGACCAAGACGCCGACCTCTGCGGCTGGAGTCCTCACCGCCGACCAGATAGACTTTCCTGAGAGCCTGAGCGACGCCGTCGTCGCGGCGACGACCGCAACCGAACTGAAGCTGAAGCCGACGCAGACCCTCGCCGCGCTCAAGCTGCTCGATGGGGGCAACACCGTCCCCTTCATCACTCGCTATCGCAAAGAGGCGACCGGCGGACTGGACGAGGTGCAGCTTCAGGCGGTCGCCGACCGCGCCGACGCGCTGCGGGCGCTGCACCAGCGCAAGCGCGATGTGCTGCGGCTGATCGGCGAGCAGGGCAAGCTGACCGCCGACCTCGCCCGCGCCATCACCGGGGCGGCCACGCTCCAGGCGGTCGAAGACCTCTACCTGCCCTATCGTCCCAAGCGAAAGACGCGCGCCAGCGTCGCGCGTGAGCGGGGCTTGCAGCCGCTGGCCGACCTGATCTTGCAGCAGACGCGCGTCCCTGGCTCGCCAGAGCAGGCGTTGATTGCGGCGGCTGAGCCATTTGTCAGCGCCGAGCAGGGTGTGGACTCGGTCGAGGCGGCGCTGGCCGGCGCGCGCGACATCTGCGCCGAGACGATCATGGAGGATGCGGTGGTGCGTGGCGATGTGCGCCAGCTCTTCCTGCGTGAGAGCGCCGTCACCGCGAAGCTGACCGTCGATCCAGCGCGCACGGCGGAGAAGGACCCGCGCGGCGTCTATCGGCTCTACTACGACTTCAGCGAGCCAATTGCGCGGATGGCGCCACATCGCACGCTAGCGCTCAACCGCGCCGAACGCGAGGATGTGCTGCGCGTCGCGGTTGACGCGCCATTCGAGCGCGCCGCCCCGCTGATTCACCGCAAGTATCAGGGCGACCTGCGCTCACCCTTCGCTGGCGAGCTAGAGGCAGCCATCAGCGACGGCTATCGGCGCCTGCTCGCGCCCGCGCTGGAGCGTGAGGCGCGCGCCGAGCTGACCCAGCAGGCCGAGGAGCATGCCATCACCGTCTTCGCCACCAATCTGCGCAACCTGCTCTTGCAGCCGCCGCTGCGTGGCGTGCGCGTCATCGCGCTGGACCCCGGCTTCCGCACCGGCTGCAAGGTCGCCATCCTCGACGAGAACGGCGCCTATGTCGAAAGCACGAATATCTATCCGCACGAGCCGCAGCGCCGCTGGGAGGAGGCCAAGTCCACCCTCAAGGCGCTGATCGCGCGGCATGGCATCGGCGCCATCGCCATCGGCAACGGCACGGCCTCGCGCGAGACCGAGCAGCTTGCGGCGGAGACGATTCGCGAGCTGGAGACGCTGGGCGGGCCAGCGGGCGCCGTTGGCTATGTGATGGTCAGCGAGGCGGGCGCCTCGGTCTACTCAGCCTCCGAGGCGGCGCGTCAGGAGTTCCCGACGCTCGACGCCACGCAGCGCGGCTCCATCTCGATTGGCCGCCGCCTGCAAGACCCGCTGGCCGAGCTGGTGAAGATTGACCCGAAGGCCGTTGGTGTCGGCCTCTACCAGCATGATGTAGACCAGCGAGCGCTGGCTGAGGCGTTGAATCGCACGCTCGTCTCGTGCGTCAACTTCGCCGGGCTGGATGTCAACGTCGCCTCGACGCAGGCGCTACGCTGTGTCTCCGGCGTGACAGCGCGCATCGCCGACAACATCGTCAGCCACCGCGCGGCGAACGGCCCATTCACGAAACGCAGCCAGTTGCTCAAGGTCGCCGGGCTGGGGCCAGCGACCTTCACGCAGGCGGCGGGCTTCCTCAAGATCGCTGACGGCGCCGAGCCGCTGGATAATACCTTCATCCATCCAGAGAGCTACGACGTAGCGCGCAAGGCGCTGGCGAAGCTGCCCGGCGGCAAGCAGGAGCGCGTGGCCGACCGCATCCGGGCGTGGCGGCTGCTCGCGGGCATGGGCAGCGGCGGCGGTGGCGTGAAGGCGGCCATCGCCGCGCTGGCGAAGGAGCTGGAGGTCGGCGTCCCCACCCTGACCGACATTCTGGAGAACCTGGAGAAGCCAGGACTGGACCCGCGCGACAGCCTGCCCGCGCCGATTCTGCGCCATGACGTGCTGAAGCTGGAGGACCTGCGCGATGGCATGATCTTGCAAGGCACGGTGCGCAACGTCGTAGACTTCGGCGCCTTCGTAGACATCGGCGTCAAGCAGGATGGCCTGGTCCATGTCTCCGAGATGTCGCAGACCTTCGTGCGCGACCCGCTCGCCATCGTCGCCGTCGGCCAGGTCATCAACGTGCGCGTCCTCGCGGTAGACGCGGCGCGCGGGCGCATCCAGCTCAGCATGCGCGACGCGGAGTGAGCCGGGCGCCTGGCTGCTGAGCGCCCTCGCGCGCAAAAATACCCCCTCTCCTTGCGGGAGAGGGGGCAGGGGGTGAGGTCGTCCGCCTACAAAATGTAGCGGCTGAGGTCCTCGTCCTCCATCAGTGGGCCGAGGCGGTCGCGCACGAAGGCCGCGTCTACCGTCACGGTCTGGCCCGCTAGCTCTGGCCCCTGGAACGAGACCTCCTCCAGCGCCTTCTCCATGATGGTGTGCAGGCGACGCGCGCCGATATTCTCGACGCGCTCGTTCATACGCCAGGCGCAGCCCGCCATCTCCTTCAGGCCATCGTCGGTGAAAGCCAGCGTCACCTGATCCACGCCCAGCAGCGCCTCATACTGGCGCGTCAGCGCGTTCTCTGGCTGCGTCAGGATGCGCACGTAGTCCTCGCGTCCCAGCGCGCTCAGCTCCACACGCAGCGGCAGGCGGCCCTGCATCTCCGGGATCAGGTCCGACGGCTTGGCGTTGTGGAAGGCGCCAGCGGCGATCCAGAGGATGTGGTCGGTCTTGACCGGGCCGAAGCGCGTCATCACCGTCGAGCCTTCGACGATCGGCAGCAGATCGCGCTGCACGCCCTCGCCAGAGACATCTGGCCCGGTGTCCACCTTGCTGCCGACGATCTTGTCAATCTCATCCAGGAAGATCACGCCTGACTGCTCGACCCGCTGGGTAGCGTCTTCCACCACCTGCTCGAAGTCAATCAGCTTGTTGGCCTCCTCCTGCGTCAGCAGGCGGCGCGCCTCCTTCACCGAGACACTGCGCGTGCGGCGCCGCCCGCCAGGCATGCCGTTGAG
>JAICSR010000173.1 GCA_025936795.1 Ktedonobacterales bacterium
AGCCCGGCGCCCATCACCGCGTCGCGCACACCGATGCTGCGAATCATCGAGGCGGTCGCCGGCGTGGGCTGGCCGAGGCCAAAGAGCCAGGCGAAGGGCTTTGGCGCGACCGCTGGTAGCGCGCCAAACGCCAGCAGCGATAGCCCCAGCCCCGCTGTCAGGCGCCGCGCCTGCTCATCGCTCAGTGGCAATATTCGTTTGCGCATCGCTTCTCGCTCCCTCTCGCGAGTCCTCTCGCGTGTCAATGCAGCAGCTCATTTTCAGGCGTCGCCAGCAGCGTCGCCGCGCCGATCAGCGGGGCCTGCGCGCCCAGCGACGCCGCGACCAGCTCCAGATGTGCGCCGCGCAGACGCTCGGCCACCGCAACGCGCAGGGCATCCAGCAGGCCGGGACGATTCAGCGCGATGGCCCCGCCAATGGCGACCCGCTCCACGCGCGTCAGATGCGCCAGATTGACCAGCCCAATACTCAGCTTCGCGGCGAAATCGCGCCACAGGTCCAACGATTCTGCGGCAGGCAGCGACTCGATCGGCTGACCATAGCGCAGGGCAAGCTGGCGTCCGCCAGTGTACGTCTCCAGGCAGCCGACCTGGCCGCAGAGGCAGACGCGCGGGTTGTGGTCGAGCAGCTGGTGGCCTAGCTCGATGGAGAGCGTCACGCCCGCGCTGCCATCCGCCGCGCCCAGGTGGACCGCGCAGCCCGTGCCAGTGGAGAGCGTCACATAGGCGCAGCGCTCCACGCTGACCAGCGCGCCGTAGCGCCGCTCGGCTAGCAGGCCGCAGACGGCGTCGTGCGCCAGTCGCACGGGCAGGCCGCCGCACTGCGCCGACAGGTCTTGGACGAACGGGCGCCCCTCGTAGTCGCGCAGATTGGGTGCGGCCAGCACGCATGCGCCATCGCGCGCGATGCGCCCGCCGAGCGCGACGCCCACGCCGCGCGGCTGCCCTGGCCCGCGCCGCTCGGCCAGACGTAGCCCTGCGGTGACTGCGGCAGCCAGCCGCGCCATCTGCGTCGGGTATTCCTGTTCCGTGGCGAAGGTCGGCGCCGCCTCTAAGACCGTTTGCCCCACGCCAGGGACGAGCGACGGCCCGACGAGCGCCACGCGCGTGTTTGTTCCACCGATGTCCACAGCAATCGCCGATTGCCCCGGCGCGCTCGACTCTCCCGCCTCCATCGCGTCCATCGCATCCATCATGTCCTGCCTTCTCGCAGACCTCGCCGACTGCGCGCTCCATCCCATGTGCAAAGTATAGCGCTGTCGCTGCGCTGCACGCCTGCCTATGCGGCATGCGACTTGCCCCAGATGCGGGGGTGGCGCGGGGGAGCGCTCCCGCGCCACGTCAGGAACGGTTTGACGCAAGGAAGAAAGAGGTAGCCCCTTGGAAAACACAAGTTATGACCTGCTGACAACGCTGCAGAACAAGCTGCAAGGCCTCAGCGCCTACGACAAATTCATCAAGGACGCCCAGCAGGCGGGCGATCAGGATTGTGCGAACCTCTTCCAGCAACTCAAGCAGCAGGATTCGCAAAGTGTGGAGCAGCTTCGCTCGGCTATCGAGCAGCAGGTCAAGCAAGGTAAGTTCCATTAGCGCGTAGACGCCGCTATGCGGCCACTGTGCAGGCGTCTGAAGCGATTGTGAATCATGTGGGCGCAGCGCAGCGCAAGCCGCTGAGGTGAATGGGTCGTCGTTTGGTGTGGGGCGCGAGTCGCGTTACGCCGGGCGGCGACGCTTGATGCTGGAGAGCGGGATGCGCACGTTGTCCGCGCCCTTGGCGCCTGCCTCGGCCAGTCGCCAACAGCGTGTCCTGCTCGACAGGCACTTCTCCTGCTCCTCGATGGTGCTGGGGGGCGTGTTCATGCCGCAGAAGACCTGATACATCGGTTCGCCGTGCTGCAAGTCACTCTGCGCGAACCAGCGCTCGCGATAGTGTGGACAGCCGCTCCGGTGGCGCCGCCAGTTGATGTTCGTGATGGGATTCTCTGTCGGCGTGTAGTTGACCAAGAGCACATGCCTCTCATCATTGCTAGCTCACTCAGACTGCTCATACGCTGGAAACCATGAAGCGGAACGGCGCGGCATCCTTGGGAAGTCGCTTGCGCAGGCGCTTGCACTCATTATATGGTCAACACCCCTGTGGCGCAAGGCGACTCAACGCCTTCTTCGTGCGTACAATGGGTGGGATGCGCGGTGAGGCGCCCCTGTGACGCAGACTCTGAAAGGCTCCGCGATGCGCTCACTCGACGATAACCGACCCGATCACCGACCCGATCATCGGCTCGACGCCGACGCTGTGTCGTCGCCGGAGGCGCCCGTCGCCGCAGCGCCAGCCCCCGCGCCACGCGGGGTAACGCCGACGCCATGGACACTGCGCCAGATGATTATCGGCGCAGCGGCGACGCTGATCCCGTGGCTGGCCTTCAGCATTGGCTCGGCCTTGCTCACCGGCTCATCCACCGCGACGCCGAAGCCCTCTTCGACGGTGATGGACGCGGCGAGCGGGGTGATTGTCTTCATCATCTCGGCGCTGCTCGAAGCGATCTTCCTGATCGCCCCGCTGGCCGTCGTCTTCAGTCGGCGGCTGCCAGTCGCTCCTGTGCGCGAGCGGCTGCGCTGGCTGGGCTTCCGCGCGACCCCACTCGCCCCGGCGGTAGTCCTCGTCGTGGTGGGCCTGGCGATTGGCCTGGGAGGCAGCCTGCTCTATAGCCAGCTCGTCGCCTACTTCCATCTGCCGCTCCAGACCAATAGCGACACGCTGCTGCGCGAGGGGCAGGCGGCCCCGCTGACGACGCTGGGCATTCTGGTGGCGGCGGCGCTGGTGGCCCCGTTCTGCGAAGAGGTGTTCTTCCGCAGCTTCGTCTTTATCGGGCTGCTCAAACGGATGCCGCTGTGGCCGTCGGTCGCGCTCTCCGCCGTCATCTTCGGCGTGGCGCACGCGGACCTCGGCTCACTGATCCCGCTGATCATCATCGGCGCCGTGCTGGCGTGGGTGCGCTGGCGCAGCGACTCGATCTGGCCGGGGATGGTCATCCACGCCGCCAACAACGCCGCCGCCGCGCTCGTCCTGCTGCCCTACCTGCTGAAATAGCGCGCCCCCTCCCCCGCTGCGGCGGGAGAGGGGAAACTCCAGGCTCCCCTCTCCCACAGGGAGAGGGGCCGGGGGTGAGGGCTTCACTCCGGCAGCATATCGAAGGGGGCGACGCGGCGTGTCACCAGCGCACGCAGGTCCGCCAGCGCGGCAAGCGCCTGGGCGCGGGCAGTCGCGCCGATGGCGGCGTCGGCGGCGAATTCGTCTTCGTCGAGCGTGGTCATCGCGCCGTCGGGCGCGACCCACAGGTCGAGCGCGAGATCGCGGTAGCTGATGCTGTCATGCCCAAACTGCGCTGGATAGGTGACGTTGCAGTACCAGCCTTTGAGCGTGTCGCCTGCGCTGCGCACTTCCATGATGTTGTACCAGCGGTCGGCGAAGTACCATTCGATGAAGTGGTCGCCGGGCGCGAAGGTGGTGTAGCCCAGCGCCATCTCGCCGCGTGTCCACGTCGCGTCGAGCCGTGCGCCGCCGGGCCAGGTCTGCGCGACGACGCCCGGATAGGCGAAAACCTCCGCGCCTGCGCTGCTCAGCTTGCGGACGGTCACGGTCTGCTCCACGACCAACCCCGTCTGGCTCATCTCATGTGCGCCCTCTGACATCGCTCGCATCTCTCCTGCTGTGTTGGTTTGGCTCTCTCGCACGGACCAGCTGATGGCCCGTCCATAGCGTACCCATCCGCCACTTAGAGCGCTTCCCACTCCTCACGCGAGATACCCGCATCTTTGAGGATGCGCAGCAGAAACTCCTTGCTGATGTCTCCTCGATGAGGATTAGGGATAGGAAAAGTAAAGTCTCCGCGCTGCATTGTTTCATGCCTTCCGCCGGGATGCGGGCCGGTAAACCCTAGCGTTCGCAGATAAACAATCAGGTCACGGCGTTTAATGGGACCAATCGTCGGCATCACACACTCGCTTTCGGATAGATGAGTTTGTGCCCATCTACCTCAGGAAGTTCGAGTTTTTCAGTGATCCGAAAGAGAATCCAGTCCTCCAAGACTGACAAGAGTTCTTCGCGCGTCGCCTCTAGAGTTGCTTCATTCGCAAGAACCCCACGGAAGCCGGGAATCGAGCCAAAGTAGGTTCCATCCTCGAACAACTCATAGACGGCGTGTTTCATCGCTGCCTGCAAATACTCAGCGAACATGGGGCTGCTCCTTTCTCGGCCCGCCATGCGCCGCCGGGCATCAGGGGCGCGCAGGCTGGTTCATCGCGACGCTCTCCCACCTACTGCTGTGAGTATACGCCCACAGCATACGTCTGCTGCGCGATGGCCTGGGCTGCGGCGTCGGCGAGTGGCAGCCGGGGGTAGATGCGCGCGGCGTCGGCGTTGGCGGCCTGTATGACGCCGAAGCGCTCGATGATCAGCGCGGTGGGGCTTGCGGCGCCTGTCGTCGCGTTCGGCTGGAGGGCCGCGATGACACAGCCATCGGCGGGATTGTGTGGCAGCAGCGTGAGAAAACCACTCACGGCGCCGCTCTTCTCCTGCAATGATTGCAGCAGGGTCGGCGGACAAAAGAGCGTCTGCGTTTGGTCGCTGCCCGATTGCCGCAGCGAATCCAGGCCAATCTGCCAGCCCGTGGCCGTGCGCGTCGCCAGCAGCGCCAGCGGAGCAACGAAGCGCGCATCCGACTGGCCGTAGGTGATGAGTGACCCGCTCGCGTCGCTCACCGTGTGTGTGGGCTTCACCATCACCACCAGCCGCCAATTGGACTGGCTGGCGCTTGTCTGCGCCGTTTGTGGGTCCACCCAGCTTGCGCAGACGGGGCCACAGGGCGTCTGCCCCAACTGATCGAGGTGCGACAGACTCTCGCTCGGCGAGGCCAGTGTGGGCGCGAGGCTGAAGCGCATCGGCCCGCTGGCGCGCTGCGACTGCGCGTTCGCATCCAGATACCGCTCGCCCGGCGCGATAGTGGTCGCGCCGCCAAGCGCTGCCAGCGTCTGCGCGATGGCTGCATCGAGCGTGGCGCGCTGGCCGGGGAGCAGCCGGGCAGGCGTGGCGAGCAGATCGAGTACGCGCACGTTGGTGTAGGTCTGCGGCGCATCACTGATGTCGGCGGCGTTGGCGAGCGGGCAGGTGTCGTTGGCTGAGGGTGGCACGCTGACGACGCAGCGTAGCGTGGGGAAGTCCGCCGCCTGATAGTTGACTGCATGCGGGCCAGCCGTGAGCTGGAAGGTACTCCCTACCGTCTCGGCTGTCGCCATCCGCTGGCCAGAGATCGTCAAGACGCCCCAGGGAACCCCATGCACAGCAGCGAAGGCGTTCGGCGGGGCCGCAGTGGGTGTGGGCAGCAGCGTTGGGCTGGCTGGCGCAATGCCCAGCAGGTTTCCGATGGCGCCGACGGGATTGCTGGTGGAGCGCGCAAAGAGGCCTGCGGCGACGCCGACCACCAGCGCCAACGTCAGTGCGCCGATCAGCGGGCGGCGCCAGCGACGCAGCCATGCGGCAGACGGCCCCTGGCGGCGCTCGGCGTCCAGCGAGCTGACATCGAGCGCCACGCTCTCCGGCTCGGCGCCTGTCTGCGTGATGGGCGGCTTGTCATCGCCGGGCGCTTCGGGCATGATCCACGCTCCTTGACGAACGCGCTGGCAGGCGCCGCAGGTGTGGCGCAGGTGGCGAGATGAACCAGTTAGAGAGAGCATACCAAAAGTGCGCTGGCCAGTGCGGCGTAGGAGTGTGGGGCGCCACTGAACCTGGACCCGAGCGCCAACGCGCGCTCCTGATTACGGCGATGATTACGGCGATGATTACGGCGATGATTACGGCGATGCGCCAGCGCGAACGCATCGGGAGGCGAAGCGCGCAGCAGATCTCCTGTTGAGGCTGCGCGGCGACATTCGGCGCTCTGTCTGGTTCGGCGCCCCTTGACGAAACAAGCGTGCGTCCGTATTATTACACATGTGTCTTCACTGCTCACTTTCTTGATGAGCCGTGATGGCGGCAGGGAAGAGACCTAGCGACGCATGGGGAACAGGTCTGGAAGTATGCCAAGCGTATGCCAAGCGAAACTCTGGGGCGTCCATGGACGCTCCCATGCGCATACATGCGTACAGCGAGACCGGGAAGCGCTCACACACAATGTGGTGTGACGTGAGCGTGAAAATATTCCTGGGCCGCTTGCATGGCGCAAGCGGCGAATCCCGACAGAAGGGACCATGCGAATGCGACGTTCCAGCCTACTTGTGCTTGCGAGCACGTTAGCGCTGGCAGCCGCCCTCGTCGTCGGACTGGTATTTGCCAGCGGCGCCGGGACAGCTCAGGCAGCCCAAACCTCATCCGCAGCGTCATCCGTATCATATTTCCACTCGTGTGGACCAGCGAGCAGGGGCTTCGCTCGCTGCTTCGCTGTTGTGCGGGTGAAGGGCAAACCGGCGAAACGGACCCCAACGCCGACCACGACCGTGCCTACGGCCACCCCAACAAGTGGTGGTGGCGGCGGCGGTGGCCCCACCTGCGCGACCAATCCCGGTGGCGGCTACACTCCCTGTGACCTGATCTCCGCCTATAACCTGCCCGCCGCAACGGCAGGCAGCGGCCAGACCGTCGCCATTGTGGACGCCTATGACGATCCGAACGCAGAATCGGACCTGAACACCTATCGCTCGGCGTTTGGCCTTTCTGCCTGCACAACCGCCAATGGCTGCTTCCGCAAGGTCAATCAGAGCGGCGGCGCCTCCTACCCGCGCGCCAACGGCGGCTGGGCGCAAGAGATCTCGCTCGACCTCGACATGGTCAGCGCCGTCTGCCCGAACTGCCACATCCTGCTGGTAGAGGCCTCTAGCTCCAGCCTGACCAACCTCGGCGCTGCGGTGAACGAGGCAGCCGCGCTCGGCGCGAACGAGATCAGCAATAGCTACGGCGGTGGCGAGTCGAGCAGCGACACGTCCTATGACACCACCTACTACCATCATCCTGGCATCGCCATCACGGCAAGCACAGGCGATAGCGGCTATGGTGTTGAGTACCCCGCCGCCTCACAGTATGTGACGGCCGTTGGCGGCACCTCGCTCTCGAAGGCCAGCAACACACGCGGCTGGTCGGAGACGGCCTGGAACGGCGCGGGCAGCGGATGCAGCGCCGATGATCCGCAGCCCTCGTGGCAGTCGAGCGTGAGCAACATCACCTCGAACTGCGGCAAGCGCGCAAACGCCGATGTCTCGTCTGACGCCGACCCCAACACTGGCGTCGATGTCTACGACAGCTACACCTATCAGGGCCTGAGCGGCTGGCTGGTCTTCGGCGGCACGAGCGTCGCCTCGCCAACCATCGCCAGTGTCTACGCGCTGGCCGGCAACGCGGGCAGCGTCAACTTTGGCTCCTATCCATACAGCCACACCAGCGCGCTGAATGATGTCACGAGTGGCAGCAACGGCTCATGCAGCGGCACAGCCCTCTGCACATCCGTCGCTGGCTGGGACGGTCCAACCGGCCTCGGCACGCCGAACGGCACAGGCGGCTTCTAACACACTCATTCTTCGCGCGCCGATGAGGCGCATCAATTGCTGGCTGGTGGGCCAGTCGCTCGGTTGGGCGGCTGGCTCACCTTGCGCTGCGCTGTTCTCCGCGCTGGGCGCGCCCGCACCATCTGCAACACCCGATCTGCACGGCGCAGACGGCGCGGCATGGGTTATACTGAAGGCGTCGTCGGTCGGCGACCTGACCCGCGCAATGGCGCGCGAGCAGACCCGCAGCATGCAAGAAGAATACGAAGAAGACGATGGATATTACGCTGATTAGCGTTCCGATGGACCTGGGAGCAGACCGGCGCGGTGTGGACATGGGACCAAGCGCCATTCGCTACGCCGATATCGTCGAGAAGCTCCGCGCGCTGGGGCATAGCGTCACCAGCGCGCCACCAATCCCCGTCAGCGAGCCGGAGGCGCCCGTCGAGCCGAGCGACGGAGAGGGACGCGCCAAGTATCTGGGGCCGATTGTCGCCGCCACCAGCCTGCTCGCCACGCGCGTCACCGAGTGCATCGAAGCAGGTTCGCTGCCGATCACGCTGGGTGGCGATCACAGCATCGCGCTAGGCTCCGTCGCTGGGGCCGCCAGGGCGCGCAAGCCGCTTGGAGTGATCTGGTTCGAT
>JAICSR010000243.1 GCA_025936795.1 Ktedonobacterales bacterium
CGCATCGAACCCTTCCTTGTGGATGACCAGAACTGGGCATGGACGCCGACACTCGTCCACGGCGAATTTGCACCACGCAACATCCTGTATTGTTCCTCTGTCAGAGGCGATGCCTATCTGTCAGCGGTCGTAGGATTTCGAAACGCAGGGCTAGGCGACCCAGCATACGATCTGGCGACACTGCTGGGGCCAGAAGGGTACGGCGAGGAGTATGTGCGCCACTTCGAGGGCACGTACCTGCGCTTCGATGAAGAACTGTCGCGAGCGCGCTTCTACGTCGCCGCACTGGCGCTTCGCTCGGCTCTCGCTGCGATGGAGGCTGGCGATCAGGAAACATTCGACCGCGCGATCGCGACGACCTTCGAATGAATCAAATCCAGCGCGGCAACGCGCCACACCATGGCAGGAGTCGTTATGCACATGACGCGTCCGTATAGCCATCTCACCCACATCGCAGGAATAGTGGAGCGTTAGCCTGACGTTCCGCAGTGATCCAACCAAGGGAGAACAGACACATGGCTGAAGAGAACTTCACACTCACGACGTTCTACGACTCGTGGAAGCAGTATCAGCAGCACATCAAAGACTCGCTCGCGCCGCTCACCGCCGAGCAGCTCACGCTTCGCGCCGCGCCGAACCTGCGCTCCATCGGCGAGAACGCCGCGCACATCATCGGCTGCCGCGCCGGATGGTTCACCCACGTCCTGGGCGAGGACTGCGGCCCGGAGGTGAAGGCGATCGCAAGCTGGGATGAGTCAGACGCTCGCACAGCCGCCGAGCTGGTTGAAGGCCTCGACCGCACCTGGCAATGCATGGCCGATTGCCTGGCCCGCTGGAGTCCCGCCGACATGCAGCAGACCTTCCCCGACGACTGGGATGGCAAGATCGTCCAGTTGTCGCGCGCCTGGATTGTCTGGCATGTGCTCGAACACGACCTGCATCACGGTGGTGAACTCTCGCTCACCCTCGGCATGCACGGGCTTCAGGCGGATTTCCCCGGCTGAGGCCCTGGCGCGTGTGCGGCGGCGACCGTGGCAGCAGGCGCCGCCGCTTGCAGTCGCATGCGGATGCCGTTGCGCATGCGCAGGGTGACGCGCGGGCGCGGCTCGACCGGCCACCCCGCGACCACACGCGGCGTGAAGCGTTGCAGCATCGTCGCCAGCAGCAGGCGCGCCTCCATCTCGGCCAGCGGCATGCCGATGCAGATGCGTGGGCCAGCGCCGAACGGGAAGTAGGCGCCGCGTGGGAGCTGCTGGCGGAACTCTGGCGTCCAGCGCTCCGGGCGGAACGTCTCCGGGTCGCCCCAGACCTCCGGCAGATGATGGATGACCCACTGGCTGATGATGGCGCGTGTGCCAGCAGGGAAGTGGTAGCCGCCCAGCTCGAACGGCTCCAGCGCGGTGCGGTTCACCGTCCATGCGGGCGGGTAGACGCGCATCGCCTCGGAGATGACCGCATCGAGGTAGGGGAGCTGCGGCAGGTCCGCCGCCGTCGCCGTGCGCCCACCCAGGACCTCGCTCACCTCCGCGCGCAGCTTGTCGTATGTGTCGGGATTGCGCGCGAGCAGATAGAAGGTCCACGCCAGCGCGTTCGAGGTTGTCTCGTGTCCCGCCGCGATCAGCGTCATCGCCTGGTCGCGCAGCTGCACATCGCTCATCGGCGCGCCATCCTCGTCGCGCGCCTCCAGCAGCATCGAGAGCACATCGCCGTGGTCGCGTCCCCCGGCGCGGCGCTGCGCGATCAGGCCATAGACAAACTCGTCGAGGCTGGCCCGCGCCGCCTGCGCGCGCTTGATCGGCCCCACATTCAGCCTGGCGAGCGCCTCGCTCAGTGGCCCCGGACGGTTGTTCTCCACCACCGTCGTGAAGAGCTGGCTGATCGCGGTTCCCTGCTCTTGCAGGTCAACATCGAAGAGCGCCTGCACGATGATGCGCAGCGTCAATTCTTGCACCGCCTGCGCCATATCCAGTTCGTCGCCCACCTGCCAGCGGTCGAGCATCTGCTGCGTCTGGCTGGTCATCGTCGCGGCATAGGATTCCACCCGCTTGCGATGGAATGCGGGCTGCACGAGCCGCCGCTGCCGTCGGTGGACCTCGCCATCGGTCGTCAGCAGCGCCTCGCCGAGGAAGCGCTTGAGCAGATCGCGGCTGGCGCCCGACGAGAAGTTCTGCGCATGGTCCACCAGAAAGTAGTAGGCGTAGTCGGGGCGCGAGAAGAGGACGACATCGCGCCCCAGCATCCGCACGCGCGCGATGTCGCCATAGCTGCGCCGCACACTCGTGAGGAAGGTCAGCGGGTCGCGCTGGAAGGCCAGCAGCGTGTTGATGCCCCAGCGCCCGCCGGGACCTGGCGGCAGCGTGTGTGAGGTTGTCATCAGTGGATTCTCTCCTTTGGCGGCACGCGCTGTCAGGCGGTTGGCGTCTGGCCCCACAGCGCGGCGGTGAGGTAGTGAGTCATGGTCTCGATCAGCGCGTCAAGGGTGAGGCGGCTAGGGCTTTGCGCGCCACCATCTTCCCGCGCGTCGTGCATATCATGCGTGTCGTGCGAGTCCTGGGCCAGCCACCAGAGCGCGCTGCGCGAGAGCGCGACGACGCTGGCTAGCGCCACAGGCTGCGCAGGATAGGGATATGGCGCGGGCTGCGCATGGTCGCTGGCGCTCGCGTGCGCCTCGGCCAGTTGCTCGGCCAGCGCCTCAGCGAATTGCTCCTGCAACTCGCGCCCCAGCCCAATGCCCGCCTGTCCGCCAGTGAACATCACCAGAAATAACTCGCGGTTGCGCTCGGCGAAGTGGCAGTAGACGCGCACGGCGACCTGCGTCAGCTCCCACCACGGCGCGTCGCGCTCCAGCGCCTCGGCCCGCGCCTGGCTTAGCAGCCGCGCCAGCTCGCCAAAGCCATCGGCCACCACCGCGCGATAGGCCTCTTCCTTCGTGGCGAAATGCAGGTAGAACGTACCGAAGCCGACATCCGCCGCGCCGGTGATCTGCGCGATGGTAGCGCTCTCCAGGCCCTCTCGCGCAAAGACGCTGCGCGCTGCCCGCAGCAGCCGCCGCCGTGTCTCGGACTTGCGCCGCGCGCCACGAGTCGGCGCCGCGTCCTCGCGCCGCGCCAGATCGCCGAGGCTGCTCATGTTCATGCCATCGCTCCATTCACTGACACTCGTATCAATTATGATAATCACGTCAGTTATTGAAGTCAAGAGGGGATTTGGGCGGCTGGCGGTGATGATGTTTTACCTGTTGACCGAAGGATTGCGCGGCGCGACGGCTGGCGGGTAAACCCGCCCCTATGGGCGGCCTGCGGGCCGCCGCGAAGCCTGCCTGCGCAGGCTGGGAACGGACCGCCGAACCCAGGCTGCGCAGGCGGCCTGCGGACCCTTCGCTGCGGCTTTCACCCGCCGGATGGTGTTGGTTGCTGGAGACAGGCGGCGATGTGGGCTATACTCATCAACATTGGGATAGAACAGGTGGTCGCGCTCAGGTCAACGCAGGCCAACGCAGGCCAGGGCAGGAGGGATCGTCATGCAGCAGCCGCACGCAGCGCCGGGACCAGACGCCCAGGCGCTGATCGAGCGCGCACGACGCATTCTGCGGCATGAGCAGCGCACCGGCCACGAAGACGCCGCCGTCAAGCCGGGCGGCCTCGAATCATTCCTCACGCGCTGGGCTGAGGATTGGAGCGAGCAGGTGCGCGGCGCGCCTACAGAGTCGCTTGCGCAGGCGGTAGCGCGCCAGCTCAGCGGCTATCGCGCGCTCGACCCGATGCAGCGCACCGCCAGAGTGCGCGCGGCGCTTGCCCTGCTCGATGGCGCCGCGCCGCGCACGCCTGATGCCGCTCGCCCAGCCGACACGCGCCCCGCGTCATCCCCCGCGTCATCACCAACTCCATCAGCCACGCCGCGCCCCGTCACGCCTCCCGCTCCGCAGCGCACACTGCGCCCAGCGCGCCCAGCGCCGCCCGTGCGCGAGGGCGAGTGGCCACTGGCTGCGCCGCCGCAGAAGCCGCCAGAGATGCGCCGCACATCCATCGCCGCCACGCGCCCGTCGCGCCCCGAAGACGCCTATCTGCTGGAGGCGCCTGTCACTGGCATCCCCGGCGTCGGGCAGACACAGGCGATGCGGCTGGGGCGGCTGGGCATCGAGACGGTGCGCGACCTGCTCTTCACCTTTCCGCGCGAGCATCGCGACTATAGCAAACTGACCAAGATCAACCAGGCGCCCTTCGATGAGGTCTGCACCGTGATGGGGCTGATCTGGGAGGTCGAGACCAAGCGCAACGGCCCACGCACCCGCACCACCGCGCGCATCTCCGACGAGACGGGCGCCGTGCGCGCGATCTGGTTCAACCAGCACTATTTGCAAAAGCAGTTGACTCCTGGCTCGTATATCGTGATGACCGGCATGAAGCAGCGTTTTGGCAACTCAGTGCAGTTCAGCGTGCGCAGCCACGAGCTGCCAGAGCAGGGCGACCTGATCAATACGGGCCGCCTTACGCCGGTCTATCCGCTGACCGAGGGCCTCAACCCCAAGGCGATGCGCAAATTCGCCAAGTGGGCGGTGGACCACTGCGCGCCATTCATCACCGACTACGTTCCCGCCGCCATCCGTGCGCGCGCCGGACTGGAGCCGCTGCCGGAGGCCGTCGCGCAGATGCACTTCCCCGACGGCTACGACGAGCTACACGCCGCCCAGCGCCGCCTGGCTTTCGATGAACTCTTCCTGATTCAACTTGGCATGCTGACCCGCCGCGCCAACTGGCAGGATGGTCCACCCGCGCCCGCGCTACCCGCGCCCGCCGCGCTGATCTTCGATCAGCCAGACCTGCCTGCCGAGCTTGAACTGCTGGACGGCGCCGCTGAGGGCGAGGAGATAGCGCCAACGCTGCCACAAACGGGCCTCTGGCCGCTGACGGCGACCTGCTTCGAGGCAACGCTGCCATTCCGCTTCACCGGGGCGCAGCGCCGCGCCATTCATGAGATTCTGGCCGACCTGGCGACGATCAAGCCGATGAGCCGCCTGCTGCAAGGCGATGTCGGCTCTGGCAAGACGGTGGTGGCCGCCGCTGCGCTGCTGGCCGCCGCCGCCAATGGCTACCAGGGTGCGCTGCTGGCCCCAACCGAGATTCTGGCCGAGCAGCACTATCGCGGCCTGGCGCCGCTGCTGGAGCCGTTCGGCCTGCTGAGCGTGCTGCTGACTGGCGGCATGCGGGCGAAGGAGCGCGCCGCCGCGCGCGATGCGTTGGCCAGCGGGCAGGCCGCCGTCGCCATCGGCACGCATGCGCTGATTCAGGACGACGTGACCTACAAGCGGCTGGGCGTGGCGATTGTGGACGAGCAGCATCGCTTTGGC
This sequence comes from Ktedonobacterales bacterium, assembly GCA_025936795.1. GTDB lineage: Bacteria > Chloroflexota > Ktedonobacteria > Ktedonobacterales > JADMIN01 > JAKAIY01. The sequence continues at coordinate 5,348 of JAICSR010000243.1, forward strand.
GTGGAGCAGCGCGACGCCCTGCGCCACAAGGGCAGCCATCCGCACATGCTGGTGATGACCGCGACGCCGATCCCGCGTACACTCGCGCTGACGCTCTACGGTGATCTGGATGTCTCGACGCTGGACGAGCTACCAGCCGGTCGCCAGCCAATCATCACGCGCTGGCGCTCAGGCGGGCAGCGGCAGGAGGCCTATCGCCTGGTCGAGCGCGAGGTGGAGCAGGGGCGCCAGGCCTACATCATCTGCCCACTGGTGGAGGAGTCGGAGGCGCTGGAGGCGAAATCGGCGGTGGCGGAGTATGAGCGGTTGCGCACGCAGGTCTTCCCGCATCTGCGGCTGGGCCTGGCGCACGGCCAGTTGCGCCCGGCGGAGAAGGACCGCGTGATGCGCCAGTTCCGCGATGGCGAAATTGATGTGCTGGTGGCGACGGCGGTGGTCGAGGTGGGCGTGGACGTGCCGAACGCCACCATCATGCTGATCGAAGACGCCGACCGCTTCGGCCTCTCGCAGTTGCACCAGTTCCGCGGACGTGTCGGGCGCGGCACAGAACAATCGTATTGCTATCTGCTAAGCAAAGAGGCCAGCGCCACCGCCTCCGAGCGCCTGCACACGCTGGAGACGACCAGCGATGGCTTCGCGCTGGCCGAGGCCGACCTGCGCATGCGTGGCCCCGGCGATTTCTTCGGTGTGCGCCAGAGTGGCCTGCCCGAACTGAAGGTCGCCAGCATGGCCGACACCCGCCTGATGGCCGAGACGCGCAC
>JAICSR010000167.1 GCA_025936795.1 Ktedonobacterales bacterium
CGGGGGTTGCGCCGATGGGGGCAGCCAGCGGTTGCAACCGCGCCTGAAGGTGGCCTGCGGGCCACCACCAGACCCGCCTGCGCGGGTCCGGATCCGGCATGGGGGTCCGCGGAGGCGGACCTCGTGGGCTGGAGGCCCTTCAGGCGCGGTTTTAACCGCTCTGGCCCCGCTGCGGTCTAGCCCCCAGTTTTGGGTAGAACCTCTGATTCGCGCGATGTTGACTGCATGCGCAGACATGGCGGAGTATGCCAGACGATGCGGGAGCGGGTGGAGCGAGCTACTTCAGGTCGTCGTTCTCGCGTTGCGCGCGGCGATACTGCATGCGCAGCCGGAAGACGCGGATGCGCGTGACGAGCGCGCTGAGGGGGTTGCGGCGTAGCGGCGTTACCACCGTGTTTGAGGGCCCACTACGCCACTGCGCTGCGCGTTGGGGGCGAAAACGATCCCTCCAGCCGACGACAAGCGCCACGACGAACAGGATCAGCGCGACCGCGCCAATGATCCCGGTGATGAGGTCAGCGGAGCCGTCGTAGAAGGCGAGGCCAGTCGCGATCAGCGTCAGCGCGATGCTCAGCAGCAGCAGCAGTTCGGGGAGCGGGACGCGCCAGGTGCGGCGTACGCGAGCGCGCGTCGGAGGGCGCTGCAAGGGGTGGATGCGGTCGCCACGCCCACGACGAGGCTCGGCATCCTCCATCCGGCTGAGGATCTCTTCAATCTCACGCTCGTACCGATTGGGCATTGTCACGAACCCCTTGGAGCAGTCCGCACAAACGAACGCGCCTGGGCGAAATCTCCCGCCATAAATGTAGTATAGACCAGAGCTTTAGCCAAGGGCAAGTAGCGCCATACCCCCGTCGTCACGGTTTCATCACAAGCGACCAGATTCACCACGACGTAGCCTCGGTTCATTCCATGCACGAGCGACACATGTCACCGTAGCGGCGCCGTTGGCGGCAGTTGCAGCGCCAGCGCATGCAGCACAGCCAGCTTGAGCTTGAACAACAGGGTCAGCTCGATCACCGTCAGCGTCACCGCCAGCGTGAACACCGGAAACACCTGCCGCCAGCGCTCGAAGCGCCCAATCAACGGGCTGAAGCAGATCAGGAAGACCAGATTGACCAGCGTCAACGCCAGCAGCAGGCCCAGCGAGCTAACAATCGCGATAGGGTAGAGCAGCCACGCCGTTTGCGAGCCAACCGCTAAAAACGCTAGTAGCAAAAGCGGGGCCACGACCGCCAGTTGCGCGAACGAGCGAAAGGATGACCGCACATCTTCGTGGCGCCAGAGCAGCCCATTCGTCACCGGCGTGATGAATGCGACCATCGCGACACCCGCGCCCAGCCCTGTGACCAGGCGCAGCAGATTCTGCGGTTGATACAGGTGCGGCAGGCCCAGGTCGAGAAACAGCGAGTTGAAGCCGTCAACCGCCATCAGGCCGACCAGCCCCAGCAGCGCCAGCGCCACGGCTGGTCGCGGCAGCCGCGAGGCGCGCGCCCGCCCCACGCCAAGCAGCGTGAGGAAGCCGAGCGCGACGCCCAGGTAGACGCCTGTGTTGCGCGCGCACAGCGGCAATTGCTGGCCAGCCGGATAGAACGAATGCCCCGGCAGTTGCGAGCAGATGCCGCCATCCAGCGCGCGTAGCCGGTCGAGCAGCGTCCCATCCGGCAGAAAGATCAGCGCCGCCAGCGCCGCTACGTAGACGGCGGCCAGCGCCACCAACGCCCAGAGCGGCGGCTCCCACACCGGGCGACGTCGCCGCTGCGGCGTCTGCACGTTCGTCTGCGCCTGCTCCAGCGCCATGCCCGCCCCCTTCTGCGCGCTAGCGCAGCGTGATGCCGCCAAACAGGCTATTCAGGACGAAGAGCCAGTTGAAGAAGATCGCCAGCCCCATGAAGGCAAGCAGACCACCCGTAATCAGCTCGATGGCGCGCATGTATGGCGTCAGGCGCTTCAACTGCGGCGCAAGTCGGTCGAATGCGAGACCTAGCGCCAGAAACGGCAGCCCCAGTCCGAGCGAGTAGACCGCCAGTAGCAGGACACCAGCGCCCAGCGCGTGCGCCTGCGCCGCAATCACCAGAATACTCGCCAGAATCGGCCCGACGCACGGCGTCCACCCCAGGGCGAAGATCAGCCCGATCAGCAGCGAGGCCGCGTAGCTCGATTCGCCCACCTGCGTCGAGAGCCGTCGCTCGTAGTTCAGCCCAGGAATGCGGATCAGCCCTGCGACTTGCGCGCCCAGCAGCACGAGCGCTACGCCACCAATCTCACGCAGCGCCAATTGATGCTCGGAGAGAAACGAGCCAAGCATGCTGGCGGTTGCGCCAAGCGCGATGAACGTGATGGTGAAGCCGAGCACAAAGGCGACGGCGTGCAGCGTGGTGACGCGCCGCAACGATGCCCGCTCGGCCTTGCCTGCCTGTTGCCCTTCCCAAATGCCAGGGCCAACCAGCCGCGCGATGTACACGGGCGTCAACGGCAAGACGCACGGCGAGACAAATGAGAGCAGACCGGCCACGAATGCGGCGAGCAGTGAAACGGCGCCCATGCGAACGTATGCCTGACACTTTGCTGGAAGGGACTGACGACGCGCCCGCTGGCGCTCCTCTGCACAGGAGTATATCAGACATCCGCCACGCGCTCTACGCACGCTACGGCAGCGAAAGCGGCTGGCGGATCAATGGGGCGCGACGCTGCGCGTCCATCAACCAGCCAGTCGCCGTTCATTCGTATGGCGCCTTATCTGGAACCTGTTGAAACATGTCGAGTTCTACCGAGCAGGCGGCGGCGCGCTTACCTTTCCAATCGGCAAGCGTTGCCGCTTGAGGGCGCTATTGATGACGATTGCGCCGGATACATAGAATGCGATCAGTGAGGTGAGCATACCCGCATACCCACCGATGCCGAGCAGGAAGTTTCTGCCGCCGATCATCACCCCGATGCCGTCACAGAGATAGGTGAACGCCAGGATGAGGAGGATGGCCGCGATGAACCTGTTGTCGCCCAGCGCCGCGATGCCCAGATACAGAGCGATCAGCGCGAAGGTGAGCACGAAGATGCCCGCTACATAGGCGGGACTGCCACCATGCGAGGAATCGGGCAACACTTTCGAGAGGGTGAGCCACTCCATGATCGCCCACGACGTGTTGAACGCGCCGAATGAGGCGAAGGCGGTCGCCGCAAGCACATTGCCGCGCCGGAAGGCCCACATGCCCGCCAGAAACTGTCCGATGCCACCGAAAACCAGCGCCACAGGGATCGCCACGGCCACTGCGCTCAACGCAAACCAGCCGGCGAAGACGCTGCTAATCGTAAACGTGGCGCTAGCGAAGCCCGCTAACCCCAGGGGTATTGGATCTGCAATCGCCGCCTGCTCGCGCTCGACGACCGCATCGGTCTCCACCTTCTGCAGTGGCCCCACGACCGTCCCTGCGGGAGTCCAATACTCCACTGAACGTGCGCCATCCCCATTGAGACGGGATTCGGCGCCTGCTGTGCCTGTCGCTCCAGACATCTCTGCCAATCCTTTCTGAGTCGTCCCAACGACGGGCGTCCTACGAATGGGCGCTGCAGCGTCGCCACAGCGCGCACTCCGATGAGGCGCAGAGCGCGTGCCAAAAGCATCGCGAAACGACATACTTTGGTCGCTGTGGCGCATCGAACGGGGACGCTGAGCGTGGCAGAGCAAAGGAGAGCGAGCGCCGGTGAGATCAGGCGTCGCGCGCGACCACCGACAGAATCTCTGGCGCACGATTCATCAGGCGCGGCGCAATCAGCAGCGTTGCGACCTGGTAGAGCGAGAATCCGTAGAAGAGCGCGAGCGGCGCCGCGAAGATCAGCCACTGGGGATGGTCGAGCAGCAGCGGCAGCAGCAGCAGGATGAAGACGGGTGTCAGCGCGATCAACGTTCCCCAGAGCGCAACCAGTGAGATGACACTGCGCAGGCAGCCATTCTCCGACGAGATGTTGTTTGACCCCATGCGCAACTGGCGTACACGCAGCGGCGCCAGCACGGAGGTCAGGTTGCCCGCGCCAAGCAGCGCCAGCGTCGCTGCGCCGCCCTCGATGATCGCCAACGGCATAGCGTTCCAGTCGCCGGAGATGACGCAGACGGCGGTGATCAGCGCAAGCTGTGCCACGAACGCCACCATGCCGACGGCGAGGTTCTTGCCCCAGAGCACCTCCAGTGGGCGCGCGGGCGTCAGCAGCAGCGATTGCAGTCCCTGGCGCTCCAGACCAAAGGCGTTGAGCGAGAGCGTCAGCACAATCAGCAGCGCGGGCAGCGGCGCGAGCAATGGCTGGTAGCCTGCCAGGTGTTGCACGAAGAAGTTCGACGAGGCGCGGTCGCTGCGGGTCAGGTCGGGCGCGAAGACGACGAAGAGCAGCACCAGCGAACTGAGCAGCGACGCTTTGATCTGTGGGTCGCGCCAGAAGTAGCGCAGGTCTTTGACCGCGACCGCCGTGATGACCGGCGAGATCAGCCGCCTGCGCGTTCGCGGCGTTGCCACAGGTCCGCTCAGACTCGCCGCGCCGCTCGTGAGTGCAGCCACGCCAGCGGTTCCGCTCATCGCCGGACGCTCGGCTCCGCTCGGCGCCACCCCGCGTCGTCGGCGCGGCGCTGCGCTGCCACCCTCAGCGGTCGTCACACCACGATCGAGCACCCAGGCCCAGAGCGTGAAGAGCACTGGCGTCAGCGCCAGTAGGGCCAGTAGCCAGGGCAGCGCGCCGAGCGTGTCGCCCGTGTTGGCGTAGATGATGGCGCGGGCGGCCATGCCCGGCGGTGTCCACTGGAGATATCGGCCCAGATCAAGCTGGCCAAGCGACTGCGGGCCACCGATGTGACGCAGCAGCGTGGAGGCGAACTGTCCGGAGAGTGAGCAGGCGACGCTCATCAGCACGAAGACGATCACCGAGAGGTCGCGATAGCGGCGATTGCGCAGCAGCCCAACCAGCACCGCGACGGTACACTGGCTCAGGCCGACGATGTGCATGTAGAGCAGGGCCAGCGCCACCAGCGTGATGACGGTGGCCACTACGCTGACATGCCAGCCGATGACCACCGCCGCCAGTGTCGCCAGGATAATCAGCGTTGCGGGATCGAAGAGCGTGGAGACGGTGAGGCCTACCATCCGCTCGGCCCGCGTGATGGGATAGGTGTGCAGCTTGCTGACATCCAGCCCTTCGTTCACGCTATATTGCAAGATCGGCAGCGCCGCCCAGGCGATGTAGAGCAGGAACAACGCGGCGAAGAGCAGTTGCGAAGCCCCGGCGAGTGGCAGCGTAGTGTAGCCCAGCGCGGTGAGGAAGCCTGCCGCCGCCGCGAAACCAAGCGTGAAGAAGAGCAGCGCCACCAGCCCGATCAGCGCGGAGACGCTACGGCGATAGATGCGCACGCCCAGCTTCCAGCGGAGGGCCAGCAACGCGCCCACCTGTCGCGGTCGTAGCGTCCACTGCGAGAGGCGCGCGGGCGTGCGACTCCCCAGCGAGGCGTCGGCGGGGGAGCCGACTATCTCAGCCATTCCAGGCTCCCTTCGTGCGGAGCCGCGCCTACGAGCTGTAAGAAGACGTCTTCGAGCGCCGCATCGGCGCCTTCGCCCGCGCGCTGGCGCAGTTCCGCCAGCGTTCCCTCCGCAACCAGCCTGCCGTTCTCGATCACGCCGACGCGCGTGCAGAGCTTTTCGACCACCTCCATGATGTGCGAGCTGAAGAAGATCGTGACGCCGCTTGCCGTCAGTTCGCGCAGGATGTCGCGGATCACGCGCGAGCTGACGGGGTCCACCCCCTCGAATGGCTCATCGAGGAAGAGCGCCTGTGGTCGGTGGATCAGCGCGGCGGCCAACGCTACTTTCTTGCGCATGCCGACCGAGTAGTCTACGACTAGCTTGTCGGCGTCGGCGCCGAGCAGCAGCGCATCGAGCAGGGCGGCGGTGCGGCGGCGCGCCTCGGCGCGTGGGATGTCATACATAGCCCCGGCGAACTCGACAAGCTCGCGCCCAGAAAGCCGCTCATAGAGGTTGAGCTGTTCGGGCAGCACGCCCATCACGCTCTTCGCGCGCAGCGGCTCAGCCCAGACGTTGACGCCGCCAACATAGGCGAGGCCCGAAGTCGGGCGCAGCAGCCCCACCAGCATCTTGATGGTGGTAGACTTCCCCGCGCCATTGCGCCCCAGGAAGCCGAAGAACTCGCCACGCCGCACGATCAGCGTCAGGCCATCCACAGCGCGCTTCTCGCCAAACGTGCGGGTCAACCCTAACGTCGCCACTACCGCATCGGCGGGCGGAAACAGCGCGGGCACGGGCGCCTCATTGGGCAGCGGATAGGGCATCGTCATGCGCGTGCGTTCCTTGTCTATAAACTCAGCTCTATGGCTCAGCCAGCGAGGCGCCGAGGGTCAAGCGGCTGGAGCGGCGCCTGGCAGAGAATAGCATACCGCGCGCCATCCGCGCCCGTTAAGTGATACGCGCTAACCCGGCTAGCAGTTGCTTTGCATGCAGGCGAGTGGGCCAGCAAACGACGAAGGGAGCGCCCCATGTGGGACGCTCCCATGTGCGCATGGGGTGGCCAGCGGTTGAAACCGCGCCTGAAGGCGGCTGCGGCCGCCACAAGACCCGCCTGCGCGGGTCCCTATCTGGCTCCCAGTCCGCGCAGGCGGACTTTGCGGCCCGCAGGCCATCCAGGCGCGGTTTCAACCGCCAGCCCAGCTAGCGCGAGCCAGCCTTCGCCGTTTTGCGCTTGGCGCGCGGCTGCGGATAATACTTCTCCAACGTTCGCTTGTTCTTGTACCAGGCGCGATCATTGGCGTAGCGGAACGCGAAGTAGTAGATCCAGTAGATCGCCAGCCCGAGGCCCCAGAGCGCCCAGCCATAGCGCCAGACCCGCCACGCGAAGAGCGTCGAGTCCATCGCGTAGCGCATGCCGATGAGGATGAAGCCGACCAACGCCAGTGGCCAGAGCTGGTTGGTGATGCGGTTCATGATGAACTTGTTGAGCGCGTGGTGGCCGAAGAACCGCTTGCGGCCCTCCATCCCGTAGTAGAACGGGAGAATCAGGCCGAGCGCGCAGAAGATGATCCACGGGAGGTAGAAGTGGAATACCTCCGGCTTGGTAGAAGCGGTGTTCAACCCGGCTGTTTGTGGATCGGTAAAGAGCCAGGTAACGATACCATGCATCGCGGGCGCCCTCCTCGAAGGTCGCTAGGCATAGGACAAGCGCCCACCGTGTCGCGTCCAGCGCGTCATGGCGCGGGGGGCCAATTCATCATAACAGAGGCGCCCGAACGGGGTCAAATCTGGCGCCCCCATCGGCGCTAGCAGGCTGGCGGTTGAAACCGCGCCTGGAGGGCCAGCGGGCCGCAAAGTCCGCCTGCGCGGACTGGGTTCCGTCTGTTCCTGAAACCCGCGCAGGCGGGCTTGGCGGCGGCGGCAGCCGCCTTCCAGGCGCGATTTCAATCGCCAGCCAGCGGTGGCGACAATTCACAAATCCTGGCGCCACGTCCTATGCCGATTGCCAGCCGTTGCGCGCCATGCTACCATAGCCGCGCACGCGCGCTTGCTTACCCCCACCACGCGCCGTTGCGGCGCGGCCTGACTGTGGAGACGCCTCATGGCTATCGTTCAATCCGCCGACACGCGCTATCGCGCGCTGACTGTGCGCGAGATGCCGACCGACGAGCGACCGCGCGAGCGTCTGGAGCGCTATGGCGCTGGCGCCCTGCAAACGGCGGAACTGCTCGCCATTCTGCTGCGCACAGGCTTGCCCGGCGAGAACGTGGTGGACCTCTCGATGCGGCTGCTGCGCGACTTCGGCGGGCTGGCTGGCCTGGTGGCCGCCGACCTGAGCGATCTCTGCCGGGCGCACGGCCTGGGTCTGGCCAAGGCGTCACAACTGAAAGCTGCGCTCGAAATCGCCAACCGGCTCGCCGCGCTCGGCCCTGAGCAGCGCCCGCAGATCACTCAGCCTGGCGATGTGGCGCGGCTGCTGATGCTGGAGATGGCCTATCTCCCTCAGGAGCAGTTGCGCGTGATCTGCCTTGACACGAAGAATCATGTCATCGCGCAGCAGGCCGTCTATCAAGGCACCATCAATAGCAGCGCCGTGCGCGCGGCGGAGGTGTTTCGCCCCGCCATCACCCGCGCCTGCCTCAGCATCGTCGTCGTCCACAATCATCCCTCCGGCGACCCGACACCCTCGCCCGAAGACATCCGCACGACAGAGCAACTACGCAAGGCAGGCGAACTGCTCGACATCGAGCTACTCGACCACATCATCATCGGGCGCCATCAGTTCGTCAGCCTGAAGGAGCGCGGCCTCGGCTTC
>JAICSR010000235.1 GCA_025936795.1 Ktedonobacterales bacterium
CGCGCAGGTCTGGCACATAGGGTACTGGCTCGGCGCCTAGCGACGTAAGCAGATTGTAGGGCGTGCGCAGCGCCACCGCCCGCGCGCCGCACGTCTCGCAGATGGCGATATGCTCGCGCACCGCCTGCGCCACGTCCGGGGGAAGCTCCCCAGAGAACTCCGCGACCATCAGTTCGGGTTCGAGCGGGCAATTGAGCGAGCGCAACGTGCCGCGTCGTGTGGTGACGCGGCTGTAGCGCGCGTACGGCATCCCGGTCTCTGGCATTCCTTAGCCCCTCCGCTCTGCTGCTGCGCTGGCTGCTGCGCTGGCTGCTGCGACACACATGGTTGGCTCTGCGCCCTCTCACTCCTACAATCACTCGCGCGTCGTGCGCGCTCCTAACGCTCGGCGATGTCGGGCAACTCGTCCCAGAGGTCTTCAAGGCTTCGCGTGATGACGCCGCCGACGGCGCGTGGCGCGAAGGGCTCTGGCTCGGCAGTCTCAGCAGCGACAGGCAGCGTGGCTGGTGTGACGACAGGAACCGTGACGGGCGGCGGCGCCACAGCCTCGGCGACCAGCGCCAACGGCTCCGCGCGCTGCGGCTCAGTCATCGGCGCGCCTGCGCTGTGAACGCTCTCAGCCGCGCTCGCCGAATCCGCTGTGGCGGCGAAATGGCTGGCGTAGGCCGTAGGAGCCTGCGCCAGTTCATAGGCTAGCGGCGCGTCGTCATCGGCAGGAGCGGGCGGCTGCGCGGTGAACACCTCGGCGGGAGAGGCGGTCGCCTCGAATCCCAGCGGCGCATCCTCGTCGAGCGATGCGACTGAGACGGCGGCAGGCATCGCCACCGCCTCGAAGCTCAGGGGAGTCATCAGGCCAGCCTCGTCAAGCCAATTCATGTGAATACCCGATGCGCCAGGCGCCATGGGCAAGCTGTGTGAGCTTAGCTCATAGGCCAATGGCGTGGAGCGCGGGCTGGCCAGCCCAATTGCTCCTGGCGCATCCGGGCTGGCCGCCGTCACAGGGAGCGCGTCAACGATTGGGCCGATGATGGCGTCGGACGCGACACGGGTGATCAGTCCGCCGCTGGCTGGCGCCGGGTCTTGCTCAGCCAGCAGCGTCGGCTCCGTCTCCACAGGCGCATCTTCGCCTGCGACGGTCGCGGACAGATGCGCTGGCTGCTGCGCGTCGTCCATATCGAGATGCCCGGCGTCGTAGAGGATTTCTGGCTCGCCGGTCTGTGGCCTGACTGCGGCTAGCTCGCCGCTGTCGTCGGTGTAGTATGAGACGCCTGCCAGCATGTCTCTGCCGCGATCCGATGAGGGGTTGACGGCGATCAGGCGATCTTCGCGCTCGGCCCGCTCGTTATCGGCGTCGCGCGCCACGTCCTCAGCGTCGTCGCTCGCCCTGGAAGAGATGACCACTGGCTCCGGCGCAGGCTCGGCAATTGGCTCGGCGGGCGCCTGTGGAATCGCGTCGCCGAATCCCAGCTCCATCGGCAGGCCAAGCGACCGCACCGCCTGGCTATAGCGGTCGGAGAACAACGCCAGCCCGTGCACGATCCGCTTGCGTGCAGCGCTATTGGTGATGCCCAGCGATTTCGCCACCTCGGCCTGGTTGAGGCCGGCGACCAGGTGCAGCGCCAGGCACTGCGCGTCGCCGTAGGGCAACTCCGCGAGCGTCACCCGCACGAGGCGATGACGCAGCGCGTCGCGCGGATCGAGGCGGTCGAGAGCCTCATCAATATGCCCATCCGCTGTGGCGCGCGTCGAATCGCCTGCGGCATGGGGCGTGTCAGTGGGCGCGGCGTCGTTGGCCCAGACCAGCGGTTGCGCCTGCCGACTGGCGCCGCCGGTCGCCTGGCGTAGACGGCGCAACCCGCCATGCAGGAAGCCATGTGAGGCGTCGTCAGACTGCTCGGTCAGCAATCCGGCGACATTCGTGCCTGCCAGGCGCGGCGTGGCGCGCGAGTGCGGACGGCGCAGCGTATCGAGGCCCGCTTCGGTGGAGGCGCGCAGCAGCCACAGTCGCAGATTTTCTGCGCCGTGTGGGCCGTGCAGGCGGCGCTCCATCCGCTGGAAGATGCGTTCGGCGAGCAGGCGCGCCTGGGTCTGGTTGCCACAGAGGCGGGTGAGGTAGCGCACGACGGTCGGCTGATAGCGCGCGATCAGCGCCGTCAATGCCCAGTCGGCGCCTGCGCGCGCCTGCGCCGCCAGCCGTCGCTCGCGCTCAGTCTCAGCATCGAACGCAGGCCCGTCGGTGGGAGGAAACGCTTCTTGCCAGACCATCGTCGCCTGCCTTCCTGCTGCCTTCCTGAGGGAGGCCCCCATGTGCGCCGTCCCGTGCCATCCCTATGCAGCGCGACCGTGCGGAGCGTCAGTCATGTGGCGCATGTCTGACGCGGCGCGATCAGGCTGTGTCTCTGCCGTAGTCTTCCCAAGCAGTTGTCGTGTCGCGTGCGGCGCCTCTACCCAGCGCCGCTGGCCTGGTTCCCACCTGCTGAGTTTCTGCTAAATAAGACGGCCCATCGTTCATCTTTGCTACAGCGTGGCCCTTCGCCAGTAGAATCGGCTACTGAGTCGGCGCCACACCGCGCCAGCCCAACGCCAGCCCGACGCCAGCTCGCACGCATGCGCGGCGCCACTCCCGCCGCGCCTCATCAGTGTAGACGCCGCACGCTGGTTGGCGGTTCCCCGGCGCACATCATGGCGCACATCATGGCGCACATCATGGCGCCGCGCCAAAGTTTGCGCCCGACGCCGGGCTGCTTGCCTCTGACCCCATTATACGCTGGCGCGTCGGAAAATAAATCATGGAAACACCCGATGTTTGTCACGCCACGACAGGCTACGCTACCAGGGCGACTGTGTGGTCGCGCCGTATGCCGTGGGATGCGCTTGTAGAGAGGACATCAGCATGCCAGTCAGCGAGAGTGGGCAGCTTGACGAGATTGACGCCATCGTCAACGCGCGCAGTGATCCGCAGGGGCCGGGCGTGGCCGTCGCCGTCGTGCGCGGGGGCCAGGTCATCCATTGCAGGGGCTATGGCGTGGCGCAGCTGGAGTGGAACCAACCGATCACGCCTGATACGGTTTTTGGCATCGGCTCCGTCACCAAGCCCTTCACCGCGACGGCGATCCTGCTGCTGCGCGCGGCGGGCAAGCTCAGCCTGAGCGACCCGATCACCGCCTATCTGCCCGACTACGATACGCACGGCCAGACCATCACGCTGGCGCATTTGCTCAGCCACACCTCTGGCATCCCCAACTTCGTCATGGCGCCGGGCTTCTGGGAGGGCGATGTCGCGCATGACGCCTCGCACGCGGAGCTACGTGCGCGCTTCGAGCATCTGCCGCTGGCGTTCGCGCCTGGCGAGCGCTACAGCTACAACAACTCCGCCTATTGTCTGCTGGGGATGGTGATCGAGACGCTGTCGGACATGCCCTACGGCGCATTCATCCGCGAGCGTATCTTCGCGCCACTGGGGATGACGCGCTCGCACTATTTCGACCCGCGCGCGGTCATCCCGCAGCGCGCCGAGGGCTACGCGCAGGTGGAGGGCGGCTCCCACGGCGCCTATGAGCGTGCGCCGTATATGAGCACGACCCTGCAATATGCCGCTGGGGCGCTCGGCTCGACGGCGGCGGACATGGCGCGCTGGGACCTTGCTCTGCGCGGCGGACGTCTGCTCGATCATGCGACGCAGGCCGAGATGATGGCGCCCACGCGGCTGACTGATGGCCGTGAGGTAGGCTATGGCATGGGCTGGGGACTCTGGGGCTATCGTGGGCGGCGCGCCATCGGCCATTCCGGTGGCGTGCCAGGCTACACCGCCTTCCACGGACGCTTCCCCGACGATGACCTCTCGATCATCGTGCTCTCGAATCGGCGCCTGTTCGACTCCGCTGGCCTGGCCGAGCCAATCGCCGCGCTGCTGCTCGACCTGCCCACGCCGCAGCACGCGCCGATCACGCTAGAGCCGAGCGCGCTGGAGCGTATGACTGGAACCTACGAAAACGCTGTTCGCGATGTCCTCAACATCACGCTGAGCGATGGCGCGCTGCATGTCAGTGGCGAGTTGACTAGCGACCTCATCCCGCTCTCAGCGACGACCTGCGTTCTGGCGAACGACCCCGACAGGCAGATTCATTTCGCGGACGAGGGGCCAGATGGCTTCGGGCGCATCACGGTCGTCGTGCCGTTCTACTGGTATGAGATGACGCGCAGGCATGGCGGCTAGCGCGGGCATACTACACAGGCGACGACGCGGACGCCTGCTGTGATAGGGCTGTGAGGCGCCGAGACCGCCATGAGAGGGCTACGTGACTTCCAGCGCGTAGAGTGGCGTTCGGAGGGCCGACGCGCAACGCCGACGGAATGGAGTTGGATGGCGCTCGCCTCATACAAGGAGGATGAACGACATGACGAAAGCTGCAATCAGCAAAATCTGGATCGCCGGACTGATCACGATGGTCGCAGGGCTGATCGTGGGTGGCGCGAGCCTCGGGCTGATGCTTGCAAACGGCGGCCACTACGTTCCAGCGGCCAGCGGGAACGGCTTCGACTTTGTTCCCCGCTTAGACGGCTATTTCTGGACAACCATTGGCTTCATGGTCGTGGGGTTCACGGTGGCGGCGGCTGGCGGCATCGCGCAGTTGGTGGCGTGGATTGGCGCGCTCGTCAACACGTATCCGTTGACGGATAGGACCTGGTTCGTCGTCTTGCTGGCTGGCGGCCTGATCGGGCTGGCATTCGGGCTGGTCCAGTTTGCGGTGATGATCGCCTACATCATCGCTGGCCCCGATGGAGCGCATGATCGGCAGCCGCAGCTTCCGATGCAAGCGCCATCGCACGGCCCACGATCCTCGACGCTGGCGCCCACAGTCTGACGTCGGGCCAGAGCGCATAACGCAGGGCGGGAGTGAGATCATCCAGTGATCTCGCTCCCGCCCGGTTGCGCTATCTGCGCCCTCAGCAGGCGCCGCTAGCTGATCAAATCGCCTGCGCCACGTTCAGCGTCGCCACTGTCTGCGCGTCTGGCGCGGCGCCGATGCCTAGCAGGATGACATTATCCCACGGGTCACGAACGGCGATGGCGTCAGCGATCTGCGTGGTCGCTAGCCCGGCGTCGTGGACCCGCGCGATGACCTCGGCTCGCGCCTGCTCGCTGGGCAGCTCAAGCGTGAAGTAGCGCAGGCCTGCTGTGCCAGCGGGCGCCGGGCCAGCGCCACGGCTCTGCCAGGTGTTGAGGCCGAGGTGGTGATGGTAACCGCCCGCCGAGACGAAGAGCGCGCCGGGTAGCTGCGCCGTGATGTCGAAGCCCAATACGCCGTGATAGAACTCCGCCGCCTGTTCGATATTGCCTATTTGAAGGTGCATGTGCCCCAGGCGCGTTCCCGCTGGCAAGCCCGTCCACGGCGCAGGCTGGTCAGTCGCCTCGGCCATGATGCTGCGCACATCGAGCGGCTCTACCGTCATGTGAACACGACCTTCGGAGAGCCAGGTCCACTCGTCGCGCGGGCGGTCGCGGTAGATCTCGATGCCGTTGCCATCGGGATCGGTCAGGTAGAGCGCCTCGCTCACGTCGTGGTCGGCCTGGCCAGGGAAGGGCAGCCCCACCTCCAGCAGATGGGTGAGCGAGCGCGCCAGATCGAGCCGCGTCGGCACGAGGATGGCGAAGTGGTAGAGGCCGGTATAGTGGCCGGGCCAGTAGCGCGCGGCGGGCAGTTCCGTCAGGGCGAGCAGTGGCGCGCCGCCAGCGCCGAGGATCGCCGTCTGGCCCTCACGCAGCATGAGCGCGAAGCCGAGCGCCTCGGTGTAATAGGTCAGTGAACGGTCGAGGTCAGCGACTGTCAGTGCGACGAGGCCCACCTGGGTCCCGGCATCAATCGCTGCGGCGTTCGCACGTTCGCGCTGCTCTGAAGTTGTCATTGTCATTCTCTCGATTCTCCGGGCAGAACTACGCCCGGCAAGCCAGTTAGGGTCAAATTGAACGATGGGCCGCCGCCGAAACACTCATGACGCTTCACGCGCCGCCATCGCCTGCGCGGTCTCGACCGCCTGCGCCAGCGTTCGCCCGGCCAGCGTCTGCTCGAACGCCGCTTCCGCCTCGCCGAAATACGTCTCCAGCGTCGTCTGGATGACCGCGCCAACCGGGCAGTCCGGGTTGGGATGATGGTGCATCGCGAGCAGATGGCGCTCATCCACCGCGCGAAAAATGTCGCGCAGGGTGATCGCATCAGGCGCGTGGCGCAGCCGCCAGCCACCACTTGCGCCCGGCTGCGAC
>JAICSR010000241.1 GCA_025936795.1 Ktedonobacterales bacterium
GCTGGCTCTGCGACGAGATCATCCAGCCGGTGCGCGATGCGATCTGATAACACCTCTGCTTGAGGTGTTGGCGCTAGCGTGACCTCGCCCCCTGGCCCCCTCTTTCGCAAGGCGAGGGGGAAACGGAGCCTGCTCCCCTCGCCCTGTAGGAGCGGGGCTGGGGGTGAGGTCTGACGCTGGCTCAGGAACGCGCGGCAGGGGTCGGGGCTGCGGCTGGCTCCGCATCCTCCGCATCCTCCGCATCGTCGGCGGCGGGCTGAGCGCCGTCGCTGGCGGTGAGCCGCGCCAGCACCCCAGCGGCGTCGCGTAGGCGCTGGCCTGTGCCGCCGCGCCGCCATGCCAGCAGTTCCGCTGCGATGCTCAGCGCAATCTCATCGGGCGTCTCGGCGCCAAGGTCGAGGCCAATCGGCGCATGCACGCGCTCCAGGTCCGCCTGGGGGGCGCCGTCGCGCAGCAGATGGCGGAAGATGGCGCGCACCTTCGAGGGGCTGCCGATCATGCCGATGTAGCCCGCGCCACTGCCCAGCGCTGCCCTCAACGCTTCCTCGTCGGAGCGATGGCCGCGTGTGACGATCACGATGGCGCTCATCGCGTCGGCCTGGCGCTCGCGCACCCACTCGGCGATGTCAGCGACAGCGACCTCCGCGCGCTCCGGCAGTGTGGCGGACGCAGCGAACTCGGAGCGGTCATCCACCAGTGCGACGCGCCAGCCGAGCGGCGCCGCCAGCCGGGCCAGCGCCTGCGCGACGTAGCCAGAGCCAGCGATCAGCAGCCGCGGCTCTGGCCGTAGCGGCTCGATGAAGATTTCGATGGTCGCGCCGCAACTGCCGACGCTCTCGCCGGAGTCGGGGTCGAGGTGATAGGTGACGAGTTCGGGCTGGCCAGCGCGCAGCAGCCGCAGCGCATCGTCGCGGGCGCGCATATCGAGGGTCGCGGCGCCCAGGCCGCCTGAGAGCGCGCCATCTTCGTGCGCCAGCAGCTTCGTACCCGGCGGGCAGGGGGTCGCGCCATTGACACGCACGACCGTGAGCAGCGCCACGGCTCGTCCATGAGCCAGCGCATCGGCGATTTCGTCAAACATAGCTGCCCTCCTGATGCGTTCCCTATGCGCTACTCAATCGCATCATCCTCGTCGTCGTCGCTCCAGCGGCCTGTGTATGGCCCCTGGATGCCCTGGTGCAGCACACGCAGCGAGAGCAGCGCGCAGCGCTGGCGCGCCGGGCCAACCTCCACGCCGAGCATCTCGAAGATGTCGGCAGGGGTCAGAGCGCGCAGTTCTTCGAGCGTCGCCCCCTCGATGCGCTCGGTCAGCATGGAGGCGGTCGCCTGGCTGATGGCGCAGCCCCGCCCGCTGAAGCGCACCTCGCTTACCCGGTCATCGCTGACGTTCAGATCAAGCTCGATGCGGTCGCCGCAGAGCGGATTGGTGTCGCTCGCGTGCAGCGTCGGATGCTCCAGCGTGCCGTGGTTGTGCGGCTCGCGGAAGTGATCCAGAATGTACTGCCGATAAATGTCATCCATACCGATACGTTCGCATTTCTGTCTCTGGACCCGCGCGGGCGGGTCTTGTGGTGGCCGCAGCCGCCTCCAGGCGCGGTTTCAACCGCCAGCCACTTTTGCTACAGCGCAAAGATGGCGCGCGCACGCTCCAGCGCCTCGGCCAACGTGTCTACCTCAGCAGACGTTGTATACACGTAGAAGCTGGCGCGGGCAGTGGCCGCCACCTGCAACCGCTCCATCAGCGGCTGCGCGCAGTGGTGACCGGCGCGCACGGCGACCCCCTCGCGGTCGAGCAGCGTGGCGAGGTCGTGCGCGTGGATGTCGCCTAGCGTGAACGAGATGACGCCGCCACGCCGCTCGGCGGGCGGTCCGTAGATGGTGAGGCCGGGAATCGCGCGCAGCCGCTCCAGCGCGTAGGTCGTCAGCGCCTGCTCATGCGCATGGACGCGCTCCATGCCAAGCTGGCGCAGGTAGTCCACCGCCGCGCCCAGCCCGACCGCCTCGACGATGGCTGGGGTGCCAGCCTCGAACTTCCACGGCAGATCATTCCAGGTGGCCCCTGCCAGCGTCACCTCGCGGATCATGTCGCCGCCGCCCATGAAGGGCGGCATCGCCTCCAGCAACTCCGCGCGCCCCCACAGCGCGCCAATCCCGGAGGGGCCGAGCATCTTGTGGCCGCTGAAGGCGTAGAAGTCGCAGTCGAGCGCGCGCACATCCACCGGCAGATGCGGCGCTCCCTGCGCGCCATCCACCAGGACGAGCGCGCCGACTGCATGCGCCTTGGCGATCAGCTCAGGCAGCGGGGTCAGCGTCCCCAGCACATTCGACATCTGCGTCACGGCGACGAGTTTTGGCGTGTGGCGCTCCAGCAGCGCCTCGTAGGCGGCCAGATCAAGCTCGCCCTCGTCGGTGACGGGCGTGTAGAAGACCTCTGCGCCTACGCGCTGGGCGGCGAGTTGCCACGGCACGATGTTGCTGTGGTGCTCCATCTCGGTCAGCAGCAGCGCGTCGCCGGGGCGCAGATTCGCCTCGGCCCAGGTGCGGGCGACGAGGTTGATGCTCTCGGTGGTGTTGCGCGTGAAAATCAGTTCGCGGGCGCTGCGGGCGTTGATGAACTTCGCCACGTTCTTGCGGGCGCGCTCATAGGCGCGGGTGGCTTCCTCGCTGAGGGTATAGGCGCCGCGATGGATGTTCGCATAGGACGTGCGCGCAAAGTGGTTCATTGCGTCGAGCACGGCGGCAGGTTTCTGCGCAGAGGCGGCGCTATCGAGGAAGGCTAGCGGCTTGCCGTTGATCTCACGGGCGAGAATCGGGAAGTCGGCGCGCGGGGCAAGCGATGCGATGGTTGGCGCGCTGGCGTCATCCGCTCGGTCGCTACGCGCTGTTGTAGCCGCTGTATCTGATGTATCTGTCACCTGGGCCGCGTGTGTCGCTTCAGTCGCGTCGAGCATGCTTTCTCTCCTGGCGCTCTCCATTGGGCGCCTCGCTCATGGGCGAAACAGGCAGGAGCCGGAAGGTCAGCCCCTCCGGCTCCTGTGCGGCTCTGGTCGTCGCAGGCGTCGGGCGAGGTTACTCCTCCTCAGCCGCCTCCGGGCCAATCAGCCACTCGTAGCCCTTCTTCTCCAGCTCCAGCGCGAAGTCGGAACCACCGGTCTTGATGATGCGCCCCTTGTGCATGACATGCACGACATCGGGCGTAATGTAGTTCAGGATGCGCTGGTAGTGCGTGATGATCAGCACGCCCATGCGCGGCCCACGCAGCGCGTTGACCCCCTCGGAGACGACACGCAGCGCGTCAATGTCGAGGCCAGAGTCGGTCTCGTCCAGAATCGCCATGCTCGGCTCCAGCATCGCCATCTGCAAGATCTCGGCGCGCTTTTTCTCGCCGCCAGAGAAGCCTTCGTTGAGGTAGCGATTGATGAAGCTCTGGTCAACCTTGAGAATCTTCATCTTCTCGTTGATCAGCTTGCGGAACTCAGAGGGTGGCATACCCTTGCGCTTGGAGACCTGGCCGGTCGCCTCGTTGTTGGCGGCGGGATCGTAGCCCTCGCGCTTGGCCTCGACGGCGCGCCGCAGAAAGTTGGCGACGGTGACGCCTGGCACGGCGCTGGGATACTGGAAGGCGAGGAAGATGCCCATACGCGCGCGCTTGTCGGCAGAGAGTTCGAGGATGTTGTGACCCTTGAAGAGGACCTCGCCCTTGGTCACGACATACTTGGGATGCCCCATGATGACGTTGGCGAGGGTGCTCTTGCCAGAGCCGTTTGGCCCCATCAGCGCGTGGGTCTCCCCCTGCGTCACCGTCAGATCAACGCCGCGCAGAATCTCCTTGCCCTCGACGCTGGCATGCAGGTCACGGATGACGAGCTGCGCTGGCTTTGTCTCGACGCCCGGTGTGGCGGCGGCGGATGTGGTCTCCATAGCTGTGACGCTAACCTCCTCCTGCGCAGGCGAACTGCGCCAGGGAATCATGCTTCCGCTTCTGCGCGCATACGCTACGTATGCGCTCGCTCGATGCGTGCGTGCAAACGAAATCAGGCTCCGATGAGCCGATGAGTGACTGTGAAACGCGCGGCGCGCACTCCAGTGGAGCGCAGCGGCCGTCGCAACGCTGAGGTCAGACCTGCCGGGCGTTCGTCTCGCCACCGGCGGCGCGCCCAGCGCGCGGAGTCAGCGTGATGAGATGTTGCGCGCCACGCTGGCTGGCCATCGCCGCCTGCACGGTGAGCGCCGCGTCGGCCTCACGCAGCAGATCGGCCAGGGTGATGGCGTCGAGCGTCGCCGTGATGGCGTCGCGCACCCGCGCCCAGAGGAAGTGCGTCGAGCAGCCGTCGAGCCGGTCGCAGATGACCTCCATCGTGCCTTCGGTCGCGCAGATCATCGGCGCAATCGGCCCCTCCAGCGCACGCAGGATGTCGCTCATGCGCAGTTCTTCGGGCGATTTCGCCAGCCGATAGCCGCCGTGCGCGCCACGGGTGGATTCCACCATCCCATGCTGGCGCAGCGAGCGCATCAACTGCTCCAGATACTGCTGCTGTAGCTCCAGCCCCTCAGACAGGCTGATCTCGGTCAGCGAGCAAGGCCTGCCGCCGTAGTTGCGCGCCAGATAGACCATCAGGCGCACGCCATATTCACCGCGTGTTGATACCCGCAGCATTGTCGGTCTCCTCGCTTATTCCGACTTGCCAACTAGGATATAGCATACCATCGGGCAGGAAGCTGGGTCAAGCAAGGCTGGCAGGCTGGCGGTTCAAACCGCGCCTGGAGGGCGACTTGTGCGCCGCCAAACCCGCCTGCGCGGGTTCCCATTCCGGCGTCCAGTCCGCGCCGGCGGACTTCGCGGCCCGCAGGCCCTCCAGGCGCGAATTCATTCGCCAGCGAGCGTTGGCATGGCTGCGGCATGACAAATGTCAGCGTGAACTGATGATGTTTCGCACTACGCCAGATGCGAAACGCCCTCTACACTCAAGATCAAGCGATCAAGGCGCCTGGCCTGGACGCTGGATACAGGGAATTTCGGCACACACAACGCGCTCAACAGAAAGAGAACGGGCTATGTCTACCTCACGCACAGCGTCCACCCGCATAGCGCCAGCCTCCGCGCGCACGACACCTGCGCTGGACGGCGCAGCGCTCTCCCCAACAACGCTGCTGCTTGTGGCGAGCGGCGTATTCGGCTCGCTGCTCTTCATGGGCGTCTATCTGGTCGAGGGCGCTACACGGCCCGGCTACAGCACGTTGCATCAGGCGATCAGCGCGCTCAGCCTCGGCCCTGGCGGCTGGATGCAGCAGGCGAACTTCATTGTCTTTGGTCTGATTAGCCTGTGCGCAGCGCTTGGCTGGCGGCGGGCGCTCGTCTCCGGCGCGGGCGCGCTGGCCTATCCGATTCTGCGGGTCATCGAGGCGATTGGGCTGATCGGAGACGGCTTCTTCTCGCAGGACCCCGCGCCCGGCTACCCAGCGGGAGGGAGCGCGCCTGCGACGCCAACGCTGACGGGCATCCTGCACAACAGCTTTGCCGTCGTCGCGATCACCGCCGTTGCGCTCAGCGCATATGTCCTGGCCTGGCGCTTCATGCACGATCCGCGCTGGCGCGCCTGG
This sequence comes from Ktedonobacterales bacterium, assembly GCA_025936795.1. Lineage (GTDB taxonomy): Bacteria > Chloroflexota > Ktedonobacteria > Ktedonobacterales > JADMIN01 > JAKAIY01. Next base: position 5,602 of record JAICSR010000241.1, read on the forward strand.
GCGCTGCCTGCCCTCATCACGGGAGTCCTCACGATGGTCTTCATCGCGATCTTCGGCGCGGTCAACATGCAGCCTGACTCGCTGGCCGGCCTCTACGAGCGCCTCTCGACCGCCGTCAGCAGCGTCTTGAGCTTGGCGGTCCTCGTGCGCTTGCTGCTCGACCGTCGTGCGACACGCGCCGCTGTGTAGCCTGGTCGCAGGTACCTCGTGGGCGGACCTCACCCCCAGCCCCTCTCCTGCGAGGAGAGGGGAGCCAGAGGCTCCGTTTTCCCCTCGCCGTGCGCGTTGCTCTCAGCGCTGGCGGGGGTGTATACTGCCAATGAGCGTCGTCATCCGCAGCAGTGTGACGGGTGGCGGCGCCGTTGTATTCGCGCTGGCCCGCCGGAACGGGGTCGGCGCGTTCATGTCCTGGAGCGGTACGCCGCCCGTTGGCGCGCGTACAGAAGGCAAGGTGAGGTATGCCTGGGAAGCGGTCGCAATCCAACGACACGACGGGGAAGAAGACGGGCGTTCAGCCCA
>JAICSR010000130.1 GCA_025936795.1 Ktedonobacterales bacterium
GAGTGGTCGCTGTTGCTCGCGAAGTGACTTTGCCATGAACCGGCTCCTGTTCCGTTGCGAATCCCTTGCGAATCCCTTGCGAATCCCTCGGGTTGCGCCTTCCCCCGACCCCTCCCCTGCTGCGGCGGGAGAGGGGAGCAAGGCGCCATAGACTACTCGTAGCGCAGCACCTCCAGCGGGCGCACACGGGCCGCGCTGTAGGCGACTAGCGCCGCCACCAGCATGCAGACCAGCGTTGTCGCGGCGACCACGCCAATCGAGAGCGCTGGGCCGACACCCAGGGTGAGCTTGAAGACGTAGACATCGAGGATGTAGTTGGCCAGCGTGACGATCAGCATGGCGACCAGCGAGCCGCCGAAGCCAATCAGGCCATTCTCCACCAGTACGCCGCTCAGCACGTTGCCGCTGGTGTAGCCGACCGACTTGAGGATGCCGATCTCGCGGCGTCGTTCGAGCATCGCCAGCCCCACCGCGTTGGCGATGATGATGACGCCTGCCACCATCGCTAGCGACGCAATCGCCGTCAGCAGGATGATCAGGTTGTTGAGCAGTGTGTTGATCGCGATTACCAGGTCCACCACACTGAACGTCTGGATGGCTGGAACCTGCGTCTTGATCGAGCGCAACACCTGATCCGACTTCAGCGGATCAATCTGCATCGCGTAGACGTAGAACTGCGTGCCTTGCGCCAGCTTGTTCACCACCGAATCATCCGCCAGAATCGGCGCGAAAGTCGTGACGCTGCCAGTATAGAAGCCGACGACATGCAGCGTGACCGTCAGCGGCTGTGGCGGAGTCGCTGGCGCGCCGGTCTTGCCACTGCCGCTGCCCGTTTTGCCCGCTCCCGTTCCGGTGGGATTCCCAGTTCCAGTGGTTGGCCCGACGACTGAGCTAGCCAGCGTGATCGTATCGCCCACTTTCAGGTTGAGCGGCGCCAGGGCGGCAGGGGATGGCATCAGCACGTTGAAGGTGTTCGCATCGGCGCCGGTCAGCAGCCGCCCTGCATCTGAGCCTTTGATGCTCGCCAGCGTCGCATCTGGCTTCGCGCCATGCGACAGGTCGTAGCCCTGCACGCCACTGAGGAAGAAGAGCGCGCCCTGCTTGCCCACGTTCGATGTGCTGGCGCGCTTGGGCGCATTCTGCAGTACGTTGGCGATGGGCGTGCTATTGATCGCAACCGGAACATCCTGCGCGATCGAGGTGACAACCGCCTTGCCCTCGACATCTTTCGCCTTCGCAACCTGCGCATCTACCGCAGGCTTGTCCTTCACTCCGGCGATGATGAAGGAGTTGTACTTGATCTGCGTCGAAAGCGCGGCGTTGACCTCATACTTGATGTTCTGACCCAGCGCCAGAATCAGGCCGATGCCGAAGACGCCCACGAAGAGCGCCACCATCGTCGTGACGCTGCGGGTGCTCTCGCGTCCCAGGTTGCGCATCGCCATGCGCGTATTCGCCTTGCCAGTGCGTGGCAGGAACGGCAGAATCGTGATCAAGACGGCCAGCGTCAGCGCCAGCGCGCCAAACGCGGGCGCCTTGATGACCAGGAAGACACCGAGCGCCAGCGCCGCCAGCGAGATCAGCGCATACCACCACGTCAGGTGGTCGGGCGCCGGGAAACGGCTGATCAGCAGCACCAGCACGAAGAAGATGCCCGCCAGCAGCGCCAGCAGCACGCCTGTGCCGATGATGGCGCCGAGCGCGACATAGAGATTGCCCAGAATGACATAGGAGAGCACGAAGAAGAGCGCCGCTAGCAGCGCCAGCAGGCCAATCGTCAGCGCGATGCTTGCGCCCTCCAGCCCCTCGCTGACGCCACGGATGACCGCCAGCGGGCGAATCTGCGCCGCCTGCACTATCGGCATCAGGCCAAAGATCAGCGCCGTCGCCAGGCCGATGGCCACGCCAGAGATGATGATCCCTGGATCAATCACCTGGGGCAGATCAATGAAGAAGCGCGTCGTTACCAGCTTGTTGACCAGGAACGAGACGCCGACCCCAGCTGCCGAGCCGATCACGCCGCCGAGCAGGCCCAGCAGCGCCGCCTCTAGCCCGAAGAGCGCATAGAGGTCTACGCGCCGATAGCCGGTGGTCTTGAGCACGGCGATCTCGACCTGGCGGCGGCGCAGCAGCACCTGCATGGTGTTGACGATGCCCACGCCGCCAATCAGCAGCGAGAGCAGGCCCACCACCTCCAGGAAGTAGCGGATGTTCTGCACATTGCTGGCGTTCTGCTGCAAGGCGTCTTTCGTCGTGGTGACATTGGCTGTCGGCAACTGCTGCGCGATGGCGCTCTTGGCCTTGTTGGCGTTTGCGTCGGAATGCCCCGGCACGTTGGCATAGACGGCGCCATAGCTGATGGGCAGCCCGGATGCGCTGGTAATCGCCGCGTAGCCGTCGAGCGCGATGAGCGCCTGCGGCCGCTGGAACAGGCCAGCGCTCGCCACGATGCCCGCGACCGTGCCTGTGAACACGCGACCATCATCCGAGGTGATGTTCACGCTGTCGCCAACCGAGACGCCCAGCGTGGTCGCCAGCCCTTTGGAGAGCACGATGTTCGTGCCGGTCAGCGTGGACTGGAACGAGCCGCCGCTGGGATTCAGGAAGGTTGGCGCGCCCGCCAGCGGAAACGTCGCCGGGTCTATCGCGCGCAACTCGAAGTATTGCTCATTCTGTTGCTTGTCGGTCGCCTGCGCCTGGTGAGACGAGACGGCGGTGTAGGTCGTGATGAGTCCATCGCTCTGCAAATGATCGAAAACGCTGAGCTGGTCAGCGCGCAGACTGACGACGGCGGCTGTCACCGAAAGGTCGCCGCCGTTGCTATCGCGGATATTGCCGGTCAGCCCCTGGTTGACCGAGGCGCCCACCAACTGGAGCGAGACAATCGCCATGACGCCGACCGCGACGCAGAAGATCGCGAGCAGCGTGCGCTGGCCGCCGCGCGCCAGCGAGCGCGTGGCATAGGACCAGTAGAGTCCGAGTTTCATACCATCTCCCTCGCGCGCTCAGGCGTTGGCTACCAGGCCATCCACAATGCGGACTTCCCGGTCGGCGGCGGCGGCGACGTTCGGGTCATGTGTCGCGATGATGAAGGTCTTGCCGGTGCGGTCGCGCAGGTCGCGCACCATGTCCAGCACATTCTCGCTATTCTTCTGGTCGAGGTTGCCGGTTGGCTCGTCCATGATGACAATCGCCGGGTCGGTCGCCAGCGCGCGGGCCACGGCGACCCGCTGCTGCTCGCCCCCGGAGAGCTGATTCGGGCGATTGCGCAGGCGATGGCCCAGTCCCACCAGCTCCAGAATCTCGCGCGCACGGTCGGCGGGTCGCCCGGTATGCTTGCCGACGTAGAGCGGCGCCTCGACGTTCTCCTGCGCGGTCAGCGTGGGGATGAGGTTGAACGCCTGGTAGACCATGCCGATTTTGGCGTTACGCACCTTGGCCAGTTGGCCCTCGCCCATCTTCGTGATGTCTATCCCATCAATCAGCACCTTGCCGGTCGTAGGATTATCCAATCCGGCGATGATGCCGAGCAGGGTAGATTTGCCTGAGCCAGAGGGGCCAATCACGGCGACAAACTCGCCATGATTGATGCGCAGGGTGATGCCCTTGAGGATATCAATACGCTCGCGGCCCAGCGGGAGCGACTTGTAAATGTCAATGGCTTCGAGCGCGGCGGTTGGCGTGGGAACAGCGATGCGATGCGCCGTGCTTTCGGTGGCGTCCACGGGTTGAATGCCTTTCTGTCTACGTCATCAGCGGAGCGTGCGTTGGCGCCAGATGCGCAGCGCAGAGCAGTGCGCTACGCCAGGACGCTCCGGAGGGTGTACGGCTGTCACAGGTAGCGGTTGCAACCCGACGACGCTGTCGCGTTCGCGCCGTGTTCCCCTTTTCTCCACCCATCGGCTATCATATCTGTGGGACTGGACGCAATGCTAGTGCCGTAGGGCGCATAGGTCACAAAACGACGCAACCCACGGCGGGCAGCTCGCGTTGCGACAGGACGGCGACCTATTTGCGACAGGATTGCGACATTTTGCCAGCGCGAAACGCAGCGACGGAACGGCGGTAGAAACAACACGGTGGACGATATGACGACACCGCTGGCTGGCGCCCAGCGCGAACCCGACCCCTACGCGCAGATCGCGGAGTGGTATGACCTGGAGCACGACAGCTTTACCGACGACATCGAACTGTACCTGGAGCTGATCGGCGGCGCGACCAGTCGGCTGGCGATCCTCGAAGTGGGCGCCGGGACGGGGCGACTGCTGGCGGCGCTGGCCGGGGCAGGCTACGTCGTCACCGGGGTTGAGCCATCGGCGGCGATGCGCGAGCGTTACGCCGGGCGGCTGGTGGCCCTGCCGGAACGGGTCGCGCGGCGCATCAGCATCGTGGCGGGAACGGCCACCGAACTGCCGCTAGCCGCCACGGAGCGCTTCGACGTGGCGCTGCTCGGACTGGGAACATTCGGCCATCTCACACGCGCCGACGAGCGCGCGGCGGCGCTTGGCGCGCTGCATCGCCATCTGCGGGAGGGTGGCCGCCTGATCGTGGATGTGGACCTGGCAGGCCCGCGCCGCCTGCTGGAGACGGCAGGGCGCCTGTGGTGGCAGGGCGCGTGGCCCACGCGCGATGGCGCCGCGATGGTCGAGCATCTGGTGGTCGGCGGGCCAGGCGCCGAGCCAGGGGTCGTCGAGGTAACGCATCTCTATGATCTGCATGAGCAGGGTGGATCAGTGCGCCGCACGCTCGCGCGCACGCCGCTGGCGCTGCTCTCACGCGGCGAGGTGACGCTGGCCGTGCGACAGGCCGGGTTCAGCATCGAAGCGCTGTATGGCGGCTATGACATGGCCCCCGCCGATGACGCGGCTGGTCGGGTGATCGTCGTGGCGCAGCGTGCGCCCTCAGCGTGATGGCGTCGCGTCATCGGCGCCCATGTCAGCGGCGCTCACCAGTGGCAGTTCGAGGGCAAAGGTTGCGCCCTCGTCTGTCGCGCGCTCAAGCCACACGCGCCCCTGCTGCGCCTCGGCGCAGGCCCGCGCGACTGCCAGCCCCAATCCCAGCCCCAGCCCCACGCCGAAATGGCTCCGTGGTCTGGCGCCGACGGTAAGCGGCGCGAAGAGGCGCTCCACATCAGCCGAGACGAGGGTGGCGCCTGTGTCATGCACGCGAATGATCGCATGCGGGCCGCGCTTGCGGGCTTCCACTGTAACGGCTGTCTGCGGAGGCGAGAAACGCAGCGCATTTTCGATCAGCGCAGCCAGCGCACGGCGCGCCAATCCCGCATCGCCCAGCGCCAGCGACGCGCCAGGAAGCACGCGCGGCGTGATCTCACGCGTCGGCTGGTTGCTGGCGGTCGCGCTTGCCTGCGCAATCGCCTCGCGCAGCAGCGTGGTCAGCGCCAGTGGCTCGCGGCGCGGTTGCAGTGTTCCCCCGGCGGCATGGGTCAGCGTCTGCAAGTCGTCGCTGAGCTGGAGCAGTCGCGCAGTGGCGGCGCTGCCGCTTTGTACGAGGCTGCGCTGGCGAGGGCTAAGCGTCTCGCCTGGCTCCTGGTTGCCCAGCAGCGCGAGCGAGCCAGCGATGGAGTGGGTGACGCCTCGCAGCGCATGCGACGCCACCCACGCGAACATCTCACGCGCAGCGGCCTCACGCGTAGCGGCTGCCTCAGGCGCCGGGGATGAGCGATCATCGGGCGCCGACGCATCGGGCATGATTCATTCCTCCACTGGCGCGTGGGCCTGATGGCTGATGGTCACGGCTGGTCATGCCGCAGCACGTAACAATAGCCAAATCGTGGGACGTTGACGATCAGCTCTGGCTGCTTTGGGTTTAGCTCGATCTTGATGCGCAGCCGAGAGATATTGGTATGAATGATCGCATACCGCTTCGTCGAGGTGTCGATACTCGTAGCTGACGAGTCGTCGGCCTCGCTGGCTGGTTCCCACTGCGCGAGCAATGCTTCGTAGGGAACTGGCTTGCCATTGCCTGCCAGCAGGGCCAGCAGCAACTCAAGTTCGACCTGGGTGAGCTTTGCATCGCGACCATACGGAACGTGGACAGCATTGCTCACAGGATCAATCGTTGGCCGCGAACTGCTCGCGCTGCGCTCGATCTGTGCTAAGCCATGAGCCTGTTGGCGTCGCTGCAGGACCTTTTTGACACGAAGCAGGAGCACCTGCGCGTCATACGGCTTCTTGATGTATTCGTCAGCGAACTCCAGACCATCAAGCTCTGTCTCGGCCTCGATCCGGCTCGTGACGAACATGAGATTGGCATGGCAGCTTTCATCTTCTTTGAGCCGCTTGCCGAGTGTGATGCCATCGAGCGCGTCCATCATCACGTCGAGAATGATCAGGTCGGGCTGCCACTCGCGCACGAGCGCCTGCGCCCGCCGTGGATCCTGCTCATAGCGCACTATATAGCCTCGCACCGTGGAGAGCGCGCCTTTGCAGAGCTGACCCGCCTCTGGCTCGTCATCCACGATCAGGATGCGCGCGGTTGGCGGCTGGGTGGACGATGGCGCGCGGGAAGCAGACGATGTGTTACTGATGTGCGCCATACATCTCCTCCTGTTTCTCCTGTATCGCTGCTCGCGTCCTCGCCCTGCGAACGGGCGCCGCTCACTCATCCATCATACTCAACGCGCCAGCAATGCGGCAGTATACGTCTCAGGCGGGCCAATGCCGCAGCAATGCTGATCGAGGCGCTGGAGCGGCGACTGTTACGCCTGCCCGAATAGTCCAATAGGTGTGCGAAATGACGTGCGGGCTAACGGCAGACGCGCCAGGAGGGTGACGATGGCAAAGCGGGGCTTCCGCAGGCGGCGGGCGAGTGGATCAGCGCACACTCCATACCCATTCATCTACTCGCGCGATGTGTGGGACGTGCGGCGATTCAATCCGCTGGGGCGAGGGCCAAGTGTGGCTGGCCCTTCGCGCTGGGCGGTGCGCCTGGCGGTTGCAATCATCATTCTTGTGCTGGGCGGCAGCTTCGTGCTCTTGCTCGCGCAGGCGGCGCAGGCGCTCTTCCGCTAGGCCAGTCAGCGGGCAGGCTGCATAGGGCGCTGCGTCACCCGGCGCGCTGGGCGACAGGGCCGCTCGCCGCGTCGTGTTCTGCGTCCCGCTCTGTGGCGCTGGCGTCGCGGGCGTCGCTCACCTCGTCGCCTGCATCTGTGCGAGGCGCCAGGCGCGTGGGGAATTGCTGGGCGAGGGTCACTTTGGCCTGCTCATATGACAGGTCTATCCAGCTTGCAGCGTGGTCGAAGTCCAGCGCGGCCTCATTCATCGTGCTGGTGGGGCGAATGACGTGGACCTCGATCCCTGGTGGCACGCGCTGGATGGCGCGGTCAAGCTGGAAGCGTCCCATCATCGTCGCCGTACGTTCGAGCATCACGGCCAGCGCGTGCGCATTGGACGAGCGCCCATTGCGCGACTGGCGCTGAACCAGCATCTGTAGCTCATCCTCAAGCTCTGGGGTCACATCATAGCCAGCGTCGAGGACGAAGATGCGTCGCGCGCCCATTTCGATGGCGGTATCAATGCTGGAGCTTTCGAGCGCGCCGCCATCCACGTAGATCTCCCCGGCGATGCGCACCGGCGGGAAGATGCCAGGAATCGCCGCCGAGGCGAGCAGCGCCAGCTCCACTGGTCCACGGCCAAAGACGGTGAGGCCGCCGGAGGAGAGATTGGAGGCGATGACGCGGAAAGGGATCTTCGTGTCCTCGAAGCGCATGTGCGCCAGGTGCTCGTTGAAGACCTGCCGCAGGCCAGAGTCGCCGTAGAGCGAGGGATAGCCCAGCGTCACCCGGCGGATCGCGGCGACGACGAACGCTCCGGCGAAGGCTGGCGCCGCGGTGGGCAGATGCGGCTCCCAGCCCAGCAGGATGCGGCTGGTGGTCAGCGTGCGCCAGACGTTGACGAGCTTCTCGACACCCTGCTCAGTGGGGTCCATCGCCAGCACGGCGCCATTCCATGAGCCAATCGAAGTGCCAACGATCACATCGGGCGTTTCGCCAAGCTCCAGCAGCGCCTTCAGCGCGCCCACCTGGAGCGCGCCACGCGCTCCGCCACTCGACAGGACGAATGCGGTATAGTCGCGCCAGCCCGGCTTGCGTCTGCGCTCAGCGCCGCTCACAGTGGAGCGCGTGGCAGCCGCTGAGTCAGGCGCCTGCTGATGATCGCTCTGATCGATATAATCCATAGTTGGTATCCCTCCCGCAGCGCGCCATTGCGCTTGTCTGAGGCTGCTCCGCGCCTGAGTTTGCTGCGCGCGATAGTGCGGCATCGAAGTGTGTCTATCAGATACTACGAAAAATACGTTGTCTGGTTCCCACTTTCACGTAGAATTACGGAAACACCAGGGAATTGCTCAGCGTGTACTTTCCAGAGAACGCATACGCGGCGCCAGCGCACTCTGCGCTTGCATGCACGACACCTGATTCGCCCTGCGATTCGGCTCCCGTCACGGCTGACGTGGTGATTGTCGTTGCGCTGAACCCTCACCCCCGGCCCCTCTCCCACAGGGCGAGGGGAGTCCGGAGGAGCCCCCTCTCCTGCCGCAGCGGGGGAGGGGTTGGGGAGGGGGAGCCACGCCGAGCGACGTCATAGCGAGATGCCGCCATCCACCACCAGCGTCTGCCCGGTGATGTAGCTGGCCGCTGGCGAGCTGAGGAAGATGAAGGCGCCGCGTAGCTCATCTAACTCGCCGAGGCGACCCAGCGCCGTGCGCTGCTCGAACTGCTCGCGGAAGGCGTTGATGCTGGCGGCGGCCATGCGGGTCGGGAACCAGCCGGGCGCGATGGCGTTGACGTTGACGCCGCGCCGCCCCCACTCCATCGCCAGCGAGCGGGTGAAGGCGATCACGCCCGCCTTGCTGGTGTTGTAGGCGATGGTCTGGGCGCCACGATGGTCGCCCGCGACGAGGCCCGCGACTGAGGCGACGTTGATGATGCGCCCGGAGCCGCGCTCCAGCATATGGCGTCCTGCCGCCTGCGACATCAGGAACAGGCCGTTCAGATTGACCTCGATCACCTGCCGCCAGCGCTCAAATGGCATCTCCTCGGTTGGCTGGCCCCACGTCTGCCCGGCGTTGTTGACGAGGATGTCAATACGCCCGAAGGCATCGAGTGCGGCGGCGACTGCGCGGCTGATGTCGTCGGGCTGGGTCACGTCAGCGACGACCTTGGCGCAGGTGATGCCCTGCTGGGTCAGCTCAGCGGCCGTCGGCGCTAGATACTCGTCGCGCCTGCCGGTGATGACGACCTGCGCGCCTGCGCTCCCCAGCGCCTCGGCGGCGACCTTACCAATGCCACGTCCGCCGCCAGTGACGAGCGCCACCTGTCCCGTCAGATCGAACAACTGCTGCGTCTGCATGCGAGAGCCTCCTGCGACGCCGCGTGGGCTAGCGGCGGTATTCGTCGCCAACGTCGCCGATCACGGCGAAGAGATCGTTGGCACGGCGTGTGATCGCGCTGATGCGCTCGTGGTCTTCGTCGTCGAGTGTCACGCTCAGGGCGCGAGCCGTCTCGGCGATGTGCTGCGAAGCGCCGAGTCGCGCGCCGACGATGACCCCGGCGACGGCTGGCTGTTCGAGCGCAAAGCTCACCGCAATCGCGCTCAGGCTGACGTCATGCTTGCGCGCGACGCCATAGAGCGTGATGAGCAGCTCCTGAAACAGCCCCCAGCCGCCCCATGCCTCGATCATCTGGTGATATTTCTGCTGGCTGGCGGTCTCCAGGCGGCGGCGAGACGGCTCTGGCTGCCCCAGCCAGCGCTCGGCGAGCAGTCCGCCAGCGACGGCGCCATAGGCCAGCAAACGCACGCCGCGCTGCTCGCAGAGTTGCGCCATGCGCGCGGCGGGTCGCTGGTCGATGAGCGAATATTGTACCTGATGCGACAGGATCGGCGCGCCACTCTCCAGAATCTCTTGCAGGC
>JAICSR010000196.1 GCA_025936795.1 Ktedonobacterales bacterium
CAGGCCTGCCTCGTCGCCACCCGCGCCCGCCTGAATCGTGACGATGGCGTCGCGGTCGTCCATGATGTCTTTGGGCAGCAGCGCTACCCGTAGCGCCTCGGTCTGCTGCTCCTCGCGCGCGCGTAGCGACGACAGCTCCTCATAGGCTAGCTCTTTGAGCTCAGGATCAAGGCCATCACCAAGCATGCTCTCGGTCTCGGCAATCTGGTCGCGCGTCTTGCGCAACTCCTGATAAAGTCCAACTACCTCATTCAGCCCCGCGTACTCGCGACCATAGCGCTGCAGCAACGCCGGATCACTGGAAGTTTCAGGCTCAGCCATCAGTGCTTCAAGTTCTTTATGTCGGCTCTCAAGTGTCAAGAGCTTCCTGTCCAGATCGGTTACGTTCACGTCTCGTGCGCTCCCCCGCCAGCCAGCGGATGTTGTCTCATTCCTCAGCGATGCGCGCCTGTCCTGCGGCGCCTGCGAGATCGTCTCGCACAGGCCGCGCAGGACACACAAACGCCCCACCCACCCGGCGCGCCGGTGGATAGGGCGTCGCGAGGTCGCTAGTGCTCCGCCTCGGCGTCGAGCCTGCGCTGCAGTTTCTCCTGCTGCCTGGCCTGCAACAGACCAAGCGCCAGCGAGCCAATCAGCGTCGCTAGCAAGACAATCTCCATGGTGCTGAGGCGTATGCCAGAGCGTTTCTCCATCGGTCTCCGCCTCCCTCGGCGCGGCGCCAATTGGGCCACGCGCCAATCGTCCATTCTCTATAGTATACGTTAGAGGCGACCCCTGGGGTACACGCGCTGGCCCATGCAGCGCTCGCAGCTACGCATGGCTGCCGCAGCCACAGCGGAGCGAACTAGCTGCGGCGCACCGCAATCGCTTCGACCTCCACACGCGCGCCACGCGGCAGCGCGGCCACGGCGACCGCCGAGCGTGCGGGCGGCTCAGACGAGAAGAACTCGCCATAGACCTCATTGACCGCCGCATAGTCGCCCATGTTGACGAGAAACACCGTCGTCTTGACGACATCGGCCAGCGATGAGCCGCCTGCGCGCAGCACAGCGCTGAGGTTTTCGAGGGCGCGGCGAGTCTGCTCGCGCACATCGTCGCCAGCCAGATCCCCACTCGCGGGATCGAGCGCCACCTGCCCTGAGCAGAAGATCAGATCGCCCACCCCAATCGCCTGGCTATAGGGGCCAATCGCCGCAGGCGCATCGCTGGTCGAAATTCGAGTTCGTTGAGTCATCGCTTGATTCTCCCTCGCTGAGAATGACGCTCCATCGCGTCGCCCTGCACGCGTGCGCGCAGGACGCTGATGCGCAGCCAGCCTCCATGGTAGCACGTCCAGCGCCAGTTCGTCCGGTCGCCTTGCGCACTGTCAGTCGCCACGCGGCGATGGGGCGCCGATTCGGCGTATCATACGAAAGCGACAGGAGGCGACAGGAGGCGGCAGGGTAAGCATGATGCAGCGGGAGAGACACGACATGAGCGCTGAAGCGGATGAGGCGGCCCTCCAGGCATGGTTCGAGGCCGAGGGGCTGACACGCTATTCCGTGCTGGGCGAGGTGACAGGCGAGGTCATCGAGCTGGCGCGCGGGCCAGTGGTCGCGCTGGGACCTGGCGATGATGATTTCGTGCGCGCGCCACATCCAGCGGACAATCGCTGGCCTGGCCTGCCGCTCGGTGAGATGACGATGGACGACTACAACGTCTTCATGTTTCGCTGGCTCGAAGCCGCCGTCAACGCTGAGATGGTCCGTTGCGCGCACTGCGGCAAGCGCATCCTCGCTGGCGATGACCTGCCTGACCCCGACACCTGGGATGCGCTCTTCGTCGAGAAAGAGTTGGTCGCCTGGATGCTTGCGCACTTCGACTGCAAGCGCTGGCTGGCCAAGCGGCTGAAAGGCTTGCAGCCGTTCGAACTCTCAGCGCATCCCGCGCCACGCTTTGATCTCTCCGCTCTGACACCCACCGAGACTGAAAGGCAAATGCATGTCTCAGAACTCGAATGAGCCACCCATGCCAACCGAGCCAACGGAGTCGCAAGCGCCGATAGACAAGCATGAGGTCGCCGCGCTGCTCGACCAGATGGGCCAACTGCTGGAGCTGGACGGCGCCAACCCGTTCGAGGTGCGCGCCTACCAGAACGCCTCGCGCGCCATCGCCGGGCTGGAGGGCGACATCGCTGAGATGGTGGCGCGTGGCGAGCTGAATGGCGTCCCTGGCCTTGGCAAGACACTCGTCGGGCGCATCACGGAGCTGGTTACCACAGGCCATCTGCGCCAATATGATGACCTGCTCGCGCGCATTCCGCCGGGCCTGCGCCAGATGCTACGCATTCCCGGCCTCGGCCCCAAACGCATCCGCCAGATCAATCAGGCGCTCCAGGTGACGACGCTCGATGAGCTGCGGCAGGCGGCGGAGGACGGGCGCATCTCAGCGCTGCCGGGCTTCGGCGCCAAGAGCCAGGAGAACATCCTCAAGGGCCTCGTCTTCGTCACCGAGCATCAGGATCGCTATCGCATTGACATCGCGGAGGAGGTCGCCGGGCAGGTCGCCGCCACCCTGCGCGCGCTGCCTGAGGCGGTGCGACTGAGCGTCGCGGGCAGCATTCGCCGCCGCAAAGAGATCGTCAAGGATGGCGACATCGTGGCGAGCGTGGCGCGCGATGAGGACCGCGCCGCCCTGATGCGCGCCCTGGTGGAGCATCCCGACGTAGCCAGTGTGATTGGCAGCGGCGAGACGAAGACCAGCGTCGTGCTGCGCGCCGGGATGGCGCTCGACCTGCGGGTCGTGCTCGACGATGAATATCCCTATGCGCTGCACCATTTCAGCGGCTCCAAGGAGCATAACGTCGCCCTGCGCACTCGCATGCACGCGCGCGGTGTCAAGATCAACGAGTACGGCCTGTTTCGCGGCGAGGAGCGCATCCCCTGCGCCGACGAGGCCGACATCTACGCTGCGATTGGCATGCAGTATGTCGAGCCAGAGCTACGCGAAGATCGCGGCGAGATCGAGGCCGCGCTGGAGCGGCGGCTGCCTACGCTGCTGACCGAGCGCGACATTCGCGGCATGCTGCATGTGCATAGCAACTGGAGCGATGGCGGCTCAACCATCCGTGAGATGGCTGAAGCGACGCTGGCAATGGGCATGAACTATCTGGGGATGTGCGACCATAGCCAGGTGGCCGCCTACGCCAACGGTTTGACGCCCGACCGCGTGAAGCGGCAGCACGAGGAGATTGACCAACTCAACGACGAGTTCGCAGGCCGCCTGCGCATCCTCAAAGGGACCGAGTGCGACATTCTCAAAGATGGCGCGCTGGACTACGACGATGCGACGCTGGCCAGCTTCGATTTCGTCGTCGCCTCGATTCACGGCAACTTCAACCTGCCGCCCAATGAGCAGACCCAGCGCCTGATCCGCGCGCTGGAGAATCCCTATTGCAGCATCCTCGGCCACCCGACCGGGCGCATCCTGCTGCAACGCGAGGGGTATAATCCCGACCTGGAGGCCGTTCTCGCGCGGGCAGGCGAGCTAGGCGTGGCCGTCGAATTGAACGGCGACCCGCATCGGCTCGATCTGGATTGGCGCTTCGTGCGCTTCGCCACTGAGCGCGGCGTGCGCATACCCATCACCACCGACGCGCACAGTCCGGCGGGCCTGGGCAACCTGCGCTATGGGGTCAGCATGGCGCGCAAGGGCTGGCTGACCGCCGAGCACTGCCTGAACGCCCTCGATACCGAGCCGCTGCTGGCCTTCTTCCGTGAGCAGCGCGCACGCAAAGGCGCCTGAGCCGAGCCACCGCGCCGCACGATCTAGTCGTAGACGACAATGTAGTTGAAAGGGACAGACAGACTCTTATGGACCCAAGAATCAGCCGATGGGCGAAGACGCTTGTGCAGTATTGCCTCTCCATCCAACCGGGCGAGTTGCTCGCCATTGATGCGACCCCTGCCGCCGAAGAGTTGGTCGCGGAGGTCTATCGCGAGACGCTGCGCGCGGGTGGACATCCCGTCGTCGACCTGCATGCGCGTCAGCTCAATGAAATCCTGCTGAAGGAGGGTAACGACGAGCAACTGCTCTGGGTCAGCCCCTCGCAGCGCGCGCTGGTTGAGGCGATGGATGCGCGCCTGCACATCATGAGCGAGACGAATACGCGCCAACTTGCGGGGGTAGACCCCAAGCGCCAGGCCATCGCAGGCAAAGCGGGGCGCGAGCTGTTTGCGGCCCGCAGCGAGCGCGTGGACCCCAACGCCGACCGCTGGTGCCTGACGCTCTTCCCCACCGCCGCCTATGCGCAAGACGCCGAGATGTCGTTGCACGACTTCAGCGAGTTCGTCTACGAGGCCTGCTTCCTCAACAGCGCCGACCCTGCAGAGCGCTGGCGCGAACTGGGCCGCGAGCAGCAGTTCTACGTGGACTGGCTCAAGGATAAGCAAGGCGCGCATGTCATCGGCCCCGACACCGATCTGCACGTCAAATTCGGCGGGCGCATCTTCCGCAACAGCGACGGCAAGCGCAATTTTCCCAGCGGCGAGTTCTTCACCAGCCCGCTCGAAGACTCCGCCGAGGGCCATGTGCGCTTCACGATTCCCAGTGTCGTCAATGGCCACCTGGTCAGCGACATTCGCCTGACATTCGAGCAGGGGCGCGTGGTTGAATCCAGCGCAGCGCAGGGCAACGAGTATCTGAAGGAGATGCTGGCCAGCGACGACGGCGCCAGTCGGCTGGGCGAGTTCGCAGTGGGCAACAACTTCGGCATCCAGCACGGCATCCGCAACATCCTCTTTGACGAGAAGATTGGCGGCACGATTCACATGGCGCTGGGCAATAGCTACCGCGAGTGTGGCGGCAAAAACACCTCGCAGCTCCACTGGGATATGGTCTGCGATCTGCGCGACGCAGCCGGTGGCGGCGAGGTCTGGGTGGATGGCACGCTGCTGCTCAAAGACGGCGCGCTCGTGCTGAAGCCCTAATCTCAGCGCTCATACCGGGCAGAAGCGATTGAGGAAGCTGGCGCTCGCAGCGTGCGCCATGCACTCGCGCGCCTCCTGTTCGCTGAGAATGCCCTCGCCTAGCAGCAGTTGATATTCGCGCACGAGATTGGTCAGCAGCATCTCTGGCCCGTCGGTGTTAATGGTGAAGGCGACCCCGCGCTCGCACAGCGTGCGGATGATCTGGCGCAGTTCGGCCAGGTCCCGCACAGCGCGGGTGCGCAGGTTGCTGGTGGGGCAGATTTCCAGTGTCACACTCTGCCGCTTCACTTCCTCGATCAGCCGCTCATCGGTTGCGCAGAGGATGCCATGTCCCACGCGCTCAGGCCGCAGGTATTTCAGCACCTCCCACATATCCTCTACCCGCCCTTCCTCGCCCGTGTGAATCGTCACCCCAAGCCCGGCATCGCGGGCGCGCTCCACCAGCCCAGCATGCGCACGATACGAGAACTCCGGGTTGGGCGGCCCGGCAATGTCTATGCCGATGACGCCACGCTCGCGGTAGCGCAGCGCCTTCTCGATGATGACGGTATTCAGTTCTAGCGTGAAGGTGCGATCCATCATCAGGATCAGTCCGGCGCGCACGAGCGGATATTCCAGCAGGGCGCGGTCCATGCCACGCAGCGAGGCCGTGATGATGTGGTCGAGGTCCTGCTCGCCTTCGCGATTGCGCTTCATCGGGTTGAGGCGCAGCTCCAGCGTGGTGATGTTGCACTTGCGATACGCGCCACCAATGATCTCGTAGACCGAGCGCTCGACCGCAAGTGGGCTAGATTGAATCAGCTCGGTCCAGCGGAAGATATTGTCATACTCGGTCAGGTTCTTCACCTTGTCCGGATGACTGACCGTGATGAGGTCAACGAAATCCCAGTAGTTCTTGCTGGGTAGGCGGATGCCCTGCTGGTGGGCGATG
This sequence comes from Ktedonobacterales bacterium, assembly GCA_025936795.1. Lineage (GTDB taxonomy): Bacteria > Chloroflexota > Ktedonobacteria > Ktedonobacterales > JADMIN01 > JAKAIY01. Next base: position 5,899 of record JAICSR010000196.1, read on the forward strand.
CTCCACATGATCGCGGGGTCAACAGCGCCGCCGACATGGCAGTGCAGCTCCGTCAGCTCCGGGCGCTGGTCAAAGAGTGTCGTCGGGATCACACCCACTTCTCCTGCTTGCGGTGGCGGACTCGTATTGTGTTGCGCATAGTGTAGCGCAGATTCATCCCGAAACGTCTGGATGAGCTTCAGCCATCGCCGAGGTCGCCCTGCGCCGCCTGCGACACGATGCGCGCGACATCGCCTGCGCGCAGTTCGCCTGCCCGCAGCACCTTCGCATACACCCGGCTCTCATCGGGATAGATCTTCTGCGAAATGCGCGTGAAGTCGCCATCAATGAAGGCCTCGGCGATACCCTTGCAGGGTGACGTGTAGTGCGTCACCTCGATCAGCAACTCGTCGCCCAGCGCCAGACGCGTCCCCGGCGTCAGCGCCGCCAGCGGCAGGCCCGTCAGCGTGACATTCTCGCCCGCCGCGCCGGGATAGATGGGATGGCCCTCCGCCGCCAGCCGCTCGATCTCCTCTAGGGTGAAGAGGCAGAGCGCGCGCATCGGTCCGCCGTGGCTGCGCACATCAAAGTGCAGATCACCCTCGATGCCCTCCACCGTCACCCGCGCCAGCGCGACCGGCAGCTTCGGCGCGCCGCCACGCGAACTGTTGACCTGATAGACGCGCCCCTCGGCGACAGCGTCCGCCATCTCTCGCTTCCCTCCTGTGACCTACACGCGCTCATCCGCACTCGATGTGACGCCATGCTACTCCCGCGTATCTACTGTCATTGTAGCAGAGCCAACCGCGCGTCCGACAATCGCGCGCTGGCGACAATTGGCCATCAGCGCCACATAATAGAGAGGGACAACTGACCAACGCGCTGCCTGAAACGAGGATGGAGAAACAGACCGATGCTGACACCCGAACCCGCAGCGCGGGCCACCCTGGACGCCGACGCGCGGGCAGCCCTGGCCGCATGGGGACTGCTTCCAGCGCAGTGGCGCGTCGTCGGCGCGCTGCCAGGCGCGCAGGGCGGCTTGCTGCGTCCCGTCGTCGAGATCGAAGGAGCGCGCTGGGTGGTGCGGCGCCAGGCGCCTGACCTGCCAGAGAGCGACACCCGCTTCCGCCACACCTTCATGCGCCACCTTGCCGACGCTGGGCTGCCCATCCCGGCGCTACGACCCCGGCCCGATGGCCACACCTGGGCGCTGACCGACGAGGGCATCGTCGAGTTGCAAGCCTACCTGCCCGGCGCCGCCTACACGACGGATGATCCGCTGGCGCGCGACCGGCTGGCCGCCGCCGCTGAGACGCTCGGCGCGCTCCATCAGGCGTCGGGGGAGTTCGCGTGGCAGCCCTATCGCTGGCCAGAGGAACGCAGCGCCTCCGCCCTCGCGCTGGCCTACGCGCAACTCATCCGTGAGGCTGGCGAACTGGCCAGTTCGCGCCAGATCAGCGTGGGGTTGGCGCAGATCGCGGAGGGCTGTGAG
>JAICSR010000171.1 GCA_025936795.1 Ktedonobacterales bacterium
GCCGTCACGATCACGTCGTCGTTGAGCAGCACGAGATAGTCGCTGTCTGGCGCAGCGCGCAGGCCAACGTTGTTGCCGCCCGCGAAGCCCAGGTTCTCGCCGTTAAAGATGCAGCGCACCACACCAGGGAAACGCTCCGCCATCGCGCGCGCATACTGCTGGAAGGCAGGCTCGCCGCCATTGTCCACCAGCAACACCTCGTAGTTGGGGTAGCGCGTCTTCTCCAGCACGCTCTTGAGCATGAGCCACGTCTTATCGAAATTGCGATAGGTCACGACGATGATCGTCGCACGCCCATAGAGCTGACGCACGCGGTCGCCGAGCGCGCCTGCGTCCATTTGCTCAGTGACCAGCGCAATCGGCGGCAGTGCAGCGATACCCTGAGCCAGCAACCACTCGCGCTGCGCGGGCGCACTGGCGATGATGAGATCGCAACCCGCAAGCATCGCCTGGAGCGGGGCGCCCAGCGGCGCATCCAGCGGACCCTGACTGGTGAGTTCATTGGCGAGGTCATAGATGACCTTCCAGCCATAGCGGCGGCGCAGCGCCTCAACCAGCGGCGCCCAGCCGGGATGCTGCACAACGCAGACTACCTCGCGCAAGTCCTGCGCGAAGCAGTAGCGCATCAGGGCCGCAAGCGCGTGGCGTAGCGCCGTTCTGCGAAAGATCGGCTTCATAGTGATATCATTGCCATCGCCTGGCAGCGTGACCTCCTCGATGCTCACTCTCGCCATGCCGCGTACGCTGGCGTCCGCATCTACCAAACGCGCCGCCGCCTCGCCTACCTCGCCTGCTGGCGCGGTCGCAAGCTGCGGATTCAGCCAGCGGCAGCGCTGCCCCGCGCGGGCAAACTGCCCTGCGAGGCGGCGTTGGCCTGCGTCACTGGCCTCCCAACTGTGCGCGGGGAAGTAGAGCACATCTGGCCCCACCGCTTTGCGCACACTGGCTGGGTCGGCGGCGCTCGATTGCGGCGTCGCGCTGGCCGCCTCGGATGCGCCGAGCATGCGATAATAGCGTTGATAGCTCTTGCCAGTGTGGCGGCGATACCAGAGATCGCGGCGCAGCGGATAGGGAGCGCCGAGGTGATAGCCGACCCGTAGCAGATAGGTCACGAGCTGGCCACCCAGCGAGAGCGCGCCGGGCAGGCCACGCTCGCGGGCCTGCCAATAGGCGACTGAGGCGCGCCAGGCCTTCGTATCAGTGGCGAACTGCAGTTGCGCCCGATAGGCGTCGCGCTCGGCGATCAGGGCGCGCTCGCGCTGCGCCGCCTCACGCCGCAGCCGCTCGATCTCGCCGAGCAGATCATCTTCGATGGCGGCGATCTCGGCCTCGTAGTCCGCTGCCTGTGCGCTCGCATCCTGGCGCGGCGCCGACGATGCGCTGGCAGTCTGAGATGGTTGGACGGCAGGCGATGTGGGGCCTGCGCCGGATGACTGGCTCATGTTTGGTATCACAACTCGGCCCTGCCCATCTGCCACAGGCCGGCAGGCAAGGCGCGCAGGTGATGCAAAGCGCGTGGGTGTGGCCAGCCCTGCGACATTAGTGGTTCACCTGCACGACCTGGCGCTTCTGGGTCGCCGAGAGCGAGGTCTCGAACTCCATGCTCTCGCGGAACAGCGTCACGACCTTCTGCGTCGGGCCGCTATAGATCGCGCGTCCCTCCTCGATCCACACTGCCCGCTCACAGATTTTGTGCGCCGAGTCGAGGCCGTGAGTGACGAAGAGAATCGTGATGCCGCGCTCGCGGAAGCGAATCATGCGATCCTGGCACTTCTTCTGGAACGCCTCGTCACCGACCGAGAGCACTTCATCAATGATGAGCAGGTCGGGGTCGGCCTCGGCGGCGACCGAGAAGGCCAGGCGCGCCGTCATGCCCGACGAGTAGGTGCGCAGCGGCGAGTCAATGAACGCCTCCAGCTCCGAGAAGTCCACGATGCTGTCGAACTTGCGCTTCATCGCCGCCTCCGAGAAGCCCAGCATCGCGCCGTTGAGGAAGATGTTCTCTCTGCCGGTCAGCTCAGGATGGAAGCCCGCGCCCAGCTCGATGATCGGCGCGACATTGCCGCGCACGACCACCCGCCCGCTGGTCGGGACGATCACGCGCGCGATCACCTTGAGCAGCGAACTCTTGCCCGCGCCATTGCGTCCCACCAGCGCGACCGAGTCACCGAACTTGATGCGTAGGTTGATGTTGCGCAGCGCCCAGAACTCGTTGTAGCCGACGGTGCGCCGCGTGATCGTGCGGATGACCTGCTCTTTGAGCGAGGTGATCTTCTCGGTGGGCATGCGGTAGCGCAGCGAGACGCCCGAGACGAGGATGGCGTCGTCGGACGACGGCTCCAGCGCAGCCGCGCCCTGCCCGGCGCTTGGCCCGAATCGCCCGTGCTGTATACCGTCGTTCTGGCCACTTTTGCCGTTCTGGCCGTTGGCGCTGTTTTGACTAGAAGTGGTAAGCAAACTTCGCCTCCGTCCGCGTGAACATCAGCCAGCCAACGGTGAGGACCAATAACGCCGACGCCCAGGTGACGAGCTGCATCTTGAAATCGGGAATGAACGGCGGGATCGTGGTGGCGACGCCGCCCACCTGCCTGCCATCCACTATCGAGCCGCCCACGATGACGGTCGCTCCCACCACTGCATGCTGCGCCGCCGAGACGAACAGGTACAGCGGATTGTACACCTCCAGGCGCGCCAGCCAGGGCGGCAGGATGCCGATGGGATAAAAGACGGGCGTCAGATAGTTCAGGGCGGTCAGGATCACGAGATACATCTCGTAGATATCGTTGAAGAAGACGACCATCGTCGAGACGATCAGGCCGATGCCCAGCGTGAAGAGCGTCATCTGCACGCAGGCAACCACGACGTAGAGCCAGGTCAAGCTGATCGGCACGCGCAGCGCGAGCGCGATGAGCATGAAGGGAATGAGCGTGAAAAACAGGTTGACCAACGCGCTGCCAATGGCGGAGACGACGAAGACGCTGGGCGGAACATACATGCGGCGCAAGGTGCTGCTGTTGCCCATCAGATTGGACATCGCCGCAACCGAACCCTGCGCAAAGAGGTTCCAGATGATCAGGCCACCGAGCACGAAGACCGGGTAGTGTGGCTGACTCGCGCCCAACAAGAAGGAGAAGACAACGGAGAGCACAATCGTCGTCAGCAGCGGATTGAGCGTCACCCAGACGAAGCCGAGCGCCGACCGCTTGTAGCGCACCTTGAGGTCGCGCGACACCAGATTGCGGATGAGGGAGCGGTAGCGCCACAGTTCCTGAGCCTCGACCACGGCCTGGAACTGCGTGCGCGCAGAGTCATAACTGGTGGCTGGGATGGACTGCCTCATCGGTATTTCAGCTCTCAGTTTCTCGGTATTTTTCGGTCATCGTCGGTCATGTAACCATGCACGCGCGGCAGGCGCAGCCAGCGCTCGGCAATCGCAGGCTCGCGAGTCAGCGCTCCTGGCGTGAACATCGCGGTGGCTCTTGCCGCTCCTGCGGCGCCGAGCGCCGGTCGGAGGCTTGCGCACGCCCGCGCTGGCCCTGTGCGCTCTGGCTCCTACCGTTCAGCTCCTATGCCTTCTGACGGCGGCGCCGCTCCACAATAACATGGCCTGACTGTCGGCGCCAACACCGATGGTCCGTCCGTACCATTCAGAGCGCTTGGCGATTCCAGCGCCGAAGCTACCCTGCTTCGGCCCCACCAGCGCGCCGTTCCCTGCGCTAGTGGCGCTGTCTCAGCCGACCCATACGCAGCGCATGCTGGGCGGCGTCGCCCCAGTTGAGAAAGCCCGCCGTCGCGAACCCATGCGCGATGATCGCGGGCAGGATGGATTTGCGTTTGGGTAGCGCAAACAGCGCGCCAAATAGGCCACCCGCGACGCTGACGCCCGCGATGGAGCGCCAACTCCAGCCGCCCAGCCGATGATAGGCGCCAAACAGCGCTGTGACGCCCGCCCAGCCCAGCGCTCCAGCGACGCGCCGCACGCCTGGTATGCGCCGCAGCCCGCGAATCGCCTGCGTCTGCACGATGCCCCGCCAGAACAACTCCTCCGCTGGCGCATTGAGCGCGAAGTAGTAGGTGGACTGGATGAGGTGATCGGCAGGCGTGGGCAGGCGATAGCCTGGCGCCACCCAGCGCCGAAACAGCGCACTGATCTGCGCGAACGGCGCACCAATGGCGACGCCCAGCAGCGCATCGCCCAGGATGCCGTCAGGTCGCAGGCCCAGCGCGCGAGCGCCCGCGCGCGAGAAGCGCGCCCAAAGCCACGCGGCCACTAGAAACGGAGCCACACGGGTCAGCGTATCTTTCCAGAGCCAGCGCCAGGTGTCGCGCGGAGTATTGAGCGGAACCTTGGCCACCTCGTCCGGCCCCACCGGCGTGACGAGCAGCCGCGCGCCCTGCGCTGTGATCTCCGTCAGCGCGGGCGCGCTCCACACACTCGCAACGAGCGCCTCATCATCGGCGTCGGTCGGATACGAAGCCGTGGCCATCCGTTCGCTCCCTCCTGTTCCTGCCCCATTCACCTCACAGCGGCGTTGACGCGGGATTCGTCGCCACATGCACGGCGACCACGCCACCCAGCAGATAGTAGTAGCGCACGTCGCGCCATCCAGCGTCCTCCATGATGCGCTTGAGCGCGGGCGCGTCGGGGTGCGAGACAACCGACGACGGCAGATAGCTGTAGGCGTCGAAACTCTTGCCGATCAGCTTGCCCAGCAGCGGCACGAGCTGATCGAAGTAGAGATGGTAGCCCCAGTTGAAGACGGGATTGTAGGGATGGCTCATCTCCAGGCAGACCACGCGCCCATCCGCGCGCGTCACGCGGCGCATCTCACGAAAGCCAGCGGGGATATCGGCGAGGTTGCGCACGACCCAGGCCGAGCAAACCGCGTCGAAGGCGCCATCGGCGAAGTCGAGGCGCTGGCCGTCGCCCTGGCGCAGCTCGATACGCTCGCTCAGCCCAAGCCGACGCAGCTTCTCGCGCCCGACCGCCAGCATGCCCTCGGAGAAATCAACGCCGATGATACGCGCATCCGGCGGGCTGTGGCGCGCCAGCGCAATCGCCATATCGCCCGTGCCGCAGCCGAGGTCCAGCGCCTGCTCGCCAGACCGCAGCGCCACCTGGCGCGCCGCAAAGCCGCGCCAGCGCCCATCCATGCCTGCGGTCATCACCCGATTCATCAGATCGTAGACACGCGCGATGCGGTCGAACATCGAACGCACATAGGCGGGCTTGCCACCAGCGGCGTCGAAACGCGCGCTCAGCTCTGGCGTGGGCGAGGGAACGGGCGGATTCATAGCTTCAGCGACCTCCATGCGACCTGAGTTGGCCGATGGCGCGAACGATGCGCCGTCAGGATGATGCGCGATGGCGCCCGACGCTCAATGGCTGCGCGCCAGCACGAAATCGATCAACTCGACGAGCACCTGACGATCATCCGAGTCGTTCAACTCTGTGAGCAGCGCCTTCGCGCGTGAAGCGTACTGGCGCGCCAGCGTCAGCGACTCGTCAATCGCCAGTGTGCCGCTGACCCAGCGCACCACGGCTGCGACGTCCTCGTCGGTCGGCGTCTCGGCATGCAGCAGCCGGTGGACCTGATCGAGGCGGCCATTGTGCTCATTCTGCAGCGCGTAGATCAGCGGCAGCGTCACGAGGCCCTGGCGGATATCGTTGCCAGCGGGCTTGCCGATGCTCTGCTCGGAGCCAGTGTAGTCGAGCACATCGTCAATGATCTGGAAGGCGATGCCCAGATTCAGCCCATAGTCGTGCATCAGCGCGATCTGCGCGTCGGACCCGCCACCAACAATCGCGCCGCCCTTGCAGCACGCGCCGATCAGGCAGGCCGTCTTGCGATTGACGCGCTCCAAGTAATGCTCGACCGAGACATCCATGCGCCGCGCGGTGCGTAGCTCGATAATGGCGCCCTCGCTGACCGTCGCCACGGTATCAGAGAAGAGGCGGTCAATGCGGAAATCTTCGACATCGGCGATCAGCCCTGCCGTCTTGGCGAAGAGGTAGTCGCCCAGCAGGATCGCCACCTGATCGCCGTAGCGCGCATTGACCGTCGGGATGCCACGCCGCGTCGCCGCGCGATCAATGATGTCGTCGTGCACCAGCGTCGCCAGATGCGTCATCTCGAATGCGACGCTGAGCGGCAGCAGCTTGTCGAAGTTGTAGGAGAAGAGCCTGCCTGAGAGCAGCGTGAGCGCGGTGCGCAAGCGCTTGCCCGGCGAACTGATAGCATGAGCGGCGGCGGCGTTCATAATATCAAGCCCGGAGCTGGCGCGTCGCTGGAACTCGCGATCCACGATCTCCAGGTCTGGCTCGATGGTAGCGAAAAGCCGGCTCAAGGTGGCCGTATCGCTCATAGCTCCTCCAAGAACAGCGAGACAGTCGGGTGAGTCTCATTCACGCGCCGTCGCGGGCGCCATCACGTATTGTAACACGGGTTGACGCCTTCGCCCACCTGTGCGACACGCAAGGACGCCGCCCCTCCCGCATGGGAAAAAGCGGCGTCGCTTCATGCGTTACATCCGCTCGCCAGCAATCAGCAGGCCAGTTCGAGCGCCTGGCCGTCAGCCTGCTATATGCCAGTGGCGAATACACTGACAGCGCCGCTCAGCGCGCAGTAGCGCAACCTACACGCATATCGCGACTCTGCACAACACTGAAACGCGATCAAACACTTGCTCCCCGGAGGCGCCAGCGTATGATAGCGCCATGAAGGTGATAGCCTTGCGATCCATTGGCGCGATTCATTGGCGCGCACATGCCCGCTGCGTGAGCGGCGCCTGCGTCCGTCGCCGCTGCGCGGTTCCCTGCGCAGCGGTTTGAGGCAGCGGCCTATATTTGGAAATGGGAAAGCACAATGGCGAGAACGCTTCTTATCATTTCGCCCGAGGTGGCGCGACTCACGCATAGCGAGCAGCAACGCCGCGAGGCTGCCGACGAGAGTCCGCGCGCCACGCTCTTCGATGACACTGTCGCGACTGACATCATTGATGGCGTCTATGTGCGCTCGCTCAAGGGTCTGGCGGCCCTCTTGTATCGGCCAGTGCCTGCTCCGCTGGTGCAGGCGCTCGAAGCGTTCCGCCGCCGCCATTCCTACGATGTCGTGCTGACCTGGGATGACCGGGTCGCACTCTTGTATGCATTCTTGCTCACGATCACCCGTTCCCGCACTCGGCACGTTGCCATGCTGAACTGGATGCTCCCATCAAAGAAGCGGATGGCGCTGCGGCTCGTGTACAAGCATATGGACCGCATCATCGTGTGGGGCGAGATGCACAAAGAGCTACTCGCCGAGTTCGTCTCCATCGAGCGCTCAAGGATCACCTGTGTTCCGTGGTTGGTTGATCACCAGTATTGGAGGCCGATCACTACCTCTACGGATATGATTTGCGCGGTTGGCAACTCGCGGCGCGACTATCAGACCTTGATTGAGGCCGTCAGCGGTACCGACATCACCTGCCGCCTCGTCACGCATGTGCTGGACTCGAAGCGACGGACGCCCGACTATGGCGCAACGCGCCGAGGCCTGCCTGGGGAGGACGTAGCAGAGAACATCATTGTTGGAGGAGCCTCACCGACTGAGCTACGCGATGTCTACGCCCGATCACGCTTCGTGGTCGTTCCCTTGATCCCCGGCTTTCGCGATAATGGGATCACCACCGCGACCGAGGCAATGGCGATGGGCAAAGCGGTCGTGTGCTCGCGCATCTACGGCATGATTGATGTCGTGGAGGATGGCGTCACGGGCATCATGACGCCACCGGGCGACGCGGAAGCGATGCGCAACGCGATCCTGTACCTGTGGAACAATCCGGATGTCGCCGAGCGCATGGGCGCAGAGGGACGCCGCCGCGCCGAGAGCGTGTATGCGCTCGATAAGTTTGCAGCCAGCGTCAAGCAGGTTGTCGAGGAAGTAGCGCAGGGCAAACCTCAAGCGCAGGGAGCGCCTGCGACATTCCAGGCCGAAGCGCGTGCGGGCGGTGAACTGGCGCCACAGACGACGCCACACCTCGGCTAGTCGGCAGTTAAATATCGCTGGTTTCATCGAGTTGGGCGAGGTCTTCCTGCAAGAAGAGATGCTCGAAGGGTAGCTCCTCGACCACATCGAGCGCCTCCCGGTACTCGCGCCAGGTCAGCCGGCGGCCCAGTTCCGCATCGCCCACCACCTTGTAGGCGGGGAAATACTGGTCCATCACGCTCAGGCCGATGTCCAGGCC
>JAICSR010000391.1 GCA_025936795.1 Ktedonobacterales bacterium
CGTGTCGCCCGCCGCGATGCGCTCCGCGACGACCGCCGGGCTGAGCCAGAGCAACGTATCGCGTGGCGAGGCCAGCCCCAGCGCGTCGTCGTCGAGCAGCGGCGCCTGCCAGAAGCGCGCATGCAGCGCCGCCAACGCATCGAGCAGCGCGAGGATCTCGGGCGGCTGGCGTCCCAGCGGCGCGCGATAGGGCTGGCGCAGCAGATGGGCGCGCTCATCGCGCAGCAGCAGCGTTGCGAGGGCGGGCTGCTCATTGTCTGCGGTGAGGGCCACACGCTCCACCGCCAGCGCGATGCGTCGCGGGAGCCACCGCGGCAGGCCCGCGCGCCAGAGCGCGGCCTCACGCAGCCATATATCATGGGTGGCCGCGCCCAGCCAGCCCGTCTCGGCCACGCTGCGCTTCACCACGCGGCTGCTGATGACACACGGCGCGCCGGGCCACGCGCCCGCTGGCGCACACAGCCTGACGCGCGCGAGCTCCGCGCCAGAGAGGCCATCCAGCATCGGCTCGACCGCCATCACCACGTCGGCGCCGAGGCCAACCGCGCGCAATGCCGCGCTCACCGATGCGTCGCTGGGTTGCGCCATCCGCTACGCTCTCACCTTCTGGACTATCCCACGCCACGCTTGCTGGGCTTGCTGAGAATCTGCGGAGAAAGCCACACATACGCGACGCCGAGACGCCGCTGCGCTTCACACGCTCCGCTCTTGTTCGTTATGCTATCATGCGAGGCAGGCGCGCCGACGCGCGGCGGCGGAAAAAAGGGCGAAAGCTATGGCGTGGCGGTTCTGGGTCAAGTTTGACCGCGACTGGGGCTGGAATCTCGCGCGCCTGCTGGCGTTTACGCTGCTGGAGTCGCTCTTCGCCGTCGTTGGCCTGCAACTGGTGATCCTCGCGCTGACGTTGCGCCTGACCACGCCCCATGCCGAGCAGAGCGTCATCCTCTACCTGCTACGCTTCCTGCCAGACCGCGCCGAGGCGAGCGCAGTCAACGCCTTCGCGAGCAGTCTGCGCACAGCGCCCATCATCGTGCTGGCGCTCGGTCTGCCAGTCGCCATCTGGTATGGCTCGCGCTTCTTCGTTGTGCTGGAGAGCATGCTGTGCGTCATCTTCCGTAGGCCCAAACGGCGCTTTCTGGCGCAGAACCGCGCCGCGCTGCTGATGCTGCTGCTCTTCATGGCGCTGCTGCCAGTGATCGTCCTCTCCGCCACGGCCACCCCCTATATCAATTTCTCGCCCACAAACTTCAGTATCTCGCTGGTGGACCCTGATGCGTTCGGGGGCGCGCTGCTGGGACCATGGCTCGGCCTGCTGGCTGGGCTGCTCGCGAACTTCATCCTTGCGCTGCTCGCCTACACCTGCCTCACGCCGGGATTCGTCTCACTGCGGGTGGCGTGGCCCGGCGCGCTGGTGGCGGCGGCGCTCAGCCAGGGCTATCTGATGATCTTTCCGCTCTACCTGCGCTATGTGCTCTACCCCAGCCACTTCGGCACGGTCGCGGGCTTCGCGCTGGTCGCGCTGGTCTTCTTCTACGCCTATGGCCTCTTCATCGTCATCGGCGCGGAGATTGCCGCCCTCTGCGCGGGCTACCAGCCAAACACGCTCGACCTGACGGGCATCCTCGCGCGCGCCGCCAAAGCGCCATGGCCCACGCGCCGCGCCCACCTGCCGCGCATCGCCCACGCCCACGCCGCTCCGCTCGCTGAGAACCCCGCGTCCACACCGCTATCCGCTGCGCCAGTCGCCGTCTCCGCCAGCATGCCCGCCGAGAGCGCCGCATCCGACGAACTCCCCACAGACCCCTGGCTCAGCGCCGCGCAACAGTAGCCCACGCGCTTCCGACTGCTCCCACTGGCTGCTCGTGGCCTTCCTCGATGCGCGGCGACGCTCGCGCCAGGTGGTAGAGTAGCAGGGGGCGCTGACAGCGCGCAGTGGTTGACGGAACGCTAGCTCCCCTTATCGGCCATCACCGATATCGCCAGTTTCGCTAGTTTCGCCGAGTTCGAGGAGACGCGCATGCGGGTCGAGGTGGTCACGCTCCAGCGAGCGCGGCGCACACACCACACGCGCGACCTCTACAGCTATCGTGTCAGCGCGACGCTGGCGGATGATGTGCAGGCGGGCTGCCTCGTCTCGGTTCCCTTCGGCGAGCGCGCTGTTCCGGGCGTCATCTGGTCGCTCGACGCCAGCGATGATGCGGACGCAGCGAGTGGCGGCGCTGGCGATGCCGCTCTGCATCCCGCTCCTGACCCCACGATGGACGCCAGACCGCGCGAGATCAGCGCGTTGCTGGCGCCAGAGCCGCTGCTCTCTGAGAGCCAGCGCAGCCTCGCCGAGTGGATCGGCGCCTACTACTGGGCGCCGCTGGGCGTCGTCGCGCGGATGTTCCTGCCGCCCGGGCTGGTCTCCAGCGCACGCAGCGCCCTGCGCCCCACCGATGCGGCGCTAGCCAGCGGCTCCGCTGACGCCGAGGATGCCGAGGCCTTGTCGCCCGATGCGGCGCTGGCGCTAGCGCTGCTGCGCGACGAGGGCATCGTAGCGCGCGAGCAGTTGGTGGAGGCGCTGGGGGCCGAGCGTGCGCGCGCGGTGACGCATGCGCTACTCGAACGGCGGCTGGCGCGGCTGACCACCGAGCTTCCCGCCTCAGCGCTCCAGCCGCGACGCGAGCGGATGGCGCAGCTGGGCGCTCCACTGGAGCAGGTGGAGGCATGGCGGGCGACCGCGCGCGCGCGGCTCGATGCGCTGATCGCCGCGCAGCCTGCGCCCATGCGACGGTCGCGGCGACAGTCGCCGCTGGCCAGCGCTATGCAGCCCGCGCCCGACCGTGAGAGCGAGCGCCTGCTGCGCCAACTCGCCACACTCGATGCGCTGGAGCAGTCGGCGCGGCCCTGGCGGCTCGAAGAACTCCTGCGGCTGACACGCGCCACCCCCGCGACCTTCGCCGAACTGGTGGAGGCGGGCCTGGTCGCGGTCGAGCGCGTGGAGGCGCGGCATGATCCCTTTGCGGGACTCGCTATCGCGTCCACCACGCCGCTGCCATTGACCCCAACGCAGCGCCGCGCGCTCGCCGCGATTCTCGATCCCACTGGGCCAGTGGATGACGCTGGCGCGCATGTGTGCCTGCTGCATGGTGTCACGGGCAGCGGCAAAACGGAGGTCTACCTTCAGGCGCTGGCCACCATCATCGCACGTGGGCAGCGAGGGCTGGCGCTCGTGCCAGAGATTGCGCTGACCCCGCAGGCGATGGCGCGCTACGCCGGGCGCTTCCCTGGGCGCGTGGCGCTGCTGCACAGCGAGCTGACCCCAGCGGAGCGTCTGAGCGAGTGGCGGCGCATCCGCGCGGGCGAGGTGGATATCGTGCTGGGGTCGCGCTCGGCCCTCTTTGCGCCCATCACCAATCTTGGCCTGATCATTCTGGATGAGGAGCACGAGGCGGCCTACAAGCAAGAGCGCATGCCCAGCTATCATGCGCGCGATGTGGCGGCGCAGCTCGCGGCGCAGACCGGCGCAACCCTCGTGCTGGGCAGCGCCACTCCGGCGATGGAGTCGTTCGAGCGGGCGCGGTCTGGCGTCTGGCGCCTGGTCGAGATGAATGAGCGCGTCGGGGCGGCCACTTCGCCGTCATCCACGGCGTCATCAGTGGCCTCATCCGCTGAGGCTGAGCGAGAGGCGCCTGCCATCGCGGCAGGGCTGCCGCCCGTGACGGTGGTGGACCTGCGCGCGGAACTACGCGATGGCAACACCAGCATCCTCAGCGAGACGCTGCGCACGGCGCTGACCGAGACGCTGCAACGCGGCGAGCAGGCAATCCTCTTCCTCAATCGGCGCGGCTTCGCTACCAGCGTC
>JAICSR010000319.1 GCA_025936795.1 Ktedonobacterales bacterium
GCCCAGAAAGACGATCTGCTCCCACTTGATCTGCCCGAACAGATTGTTCTTGACGATGATGACCTTGATTGGCAGGTGGTATTTCACCGCCGTCAGCATCTCGCCCATCAGCATCGTGAAGCCGCCATCGCCCACGAAGGCGATCACCTGCCGGTTGGGGAAGGCCACTTGCGCGCCAATCGCGTAGGGCAGGCCAGGCGCCATCGTCGCCAGATTGCCAGAGCAGGAAAACATCTGGTCGCGCTTCAGCCGGAAGTTGCGCGCGATCCAGGTGGTGTTCGTGCCGCTGTCGCCCGTGATGATCGCATCGGGGGCGGCCAGTTGCTCCAGCGTGTAGGCCACGACCTGCGGCTTCATCGGCTTGCTCTCGCGCGTGCCTTCCGCCACCATCTGCTCGTTCCAGGCCTGCATGCCCTTCTGCGCTTTTTCGAGGAACCCGCGCTCCGTCTTGCGGCGCAGCAGCGGCAGTAGCGCCTCCATCGTGGCGAGCGCATCGCCCACCAGGCCAATCTCCACGGGGTAGCGCAGTCCGATGCGTGTCTGGTCAATGTCAATCTGCACGGCATGCGCCTGGCCCGGCTTGGGCAGATAGGCAGGGTAGGGGTAGGAACTGCCGACGATCAGCAGCGTGTCGCACGCGTCCATCGCATCTTCGCTTGGCGCTGTGCCCAGCAGACCCAGGCCGCCCGTGGTGAAGGGGCTGTCATCAGGGACGGCGCCCTTGCCCAGCAGCGCCTTCACAATCGGCGCGCCCAGCGTATCGGCGATCCGTTCGAGCAGGTCGGAGCCGTGGATGGCGCCATGCCCGGCAAGGATCGCGATCTTGCTGCCACGGTTGAGGATGTTCGCCGCCGCCTGCAACTGGACCGCGCCAGGGATCGGCGAGGCAGGCCGCTCGATACTGGCGCCCGTGTCGCTGTCCAGGCTGGCGGCATAGAAGCCCGGCTGATACTGTGTGACCTGCCCGGCGGTCATCGCTGGGCCGCCCAACTCCTCATTCCACTGGCCCTTAGCCGCCGACGCCACCTGATAGTCAATCGGAAAGGTGAGGTGCGCGACGGTGCGCTGCGAGAGCGCCACACGACAGGCGATGTTGACGAGGTTGTAGACATCGTTGGGGCCCTGGCACTGCATGTTAAAGGCGGCGACATCCGCATAGAGGCCGAGCAGATTGACTTCTTGCTGGTAGTGCGTGCCGAGCAGGTCGCTATATTGCTGCCCGGTGAGCGCCAGCACAGGCGCGCCATCCATCTTGGCGTCGTAGAGGCCGTTGAGCAGATGAATCGCGCCGGGGCCGCTCGTCGCCACACAGACGCCCAGCTTGCCCGTAAACTTGGCGTAGGCGCAGGCGGCAAACGCGGCGGCCTCTTCGTGGCGCACCTGAATAAAGCGGATGTTGTCCTGCCGTTCGCGAAACGCCTCGATGATGCCGTTGACGCCATCACCGGGCAGGCCAAAAACGGTGTCCACGCCCCAGGCCATCAGCCGTTCCACCAGGACATCAGATGCGGTTTTGCCCACGAAGGCTTTCTCCTTCTTAGCGCGGTAGCCTGCGCATCCTTGCCATCCAGCGACCGGCGCGCCAGCGTGGCGCTGCCAGCGCGGCTACGCAGAGGGCGCGCCATATCCTGCGCCGGATGCGGCTCAGTATGTCTCAATGCGATAGAGAGCGCATCAGGCGTGCCAGAGCATGCGCGAGGACGAAGGGACCGGAAAAAGCCCCTCGCCTGGTGGGCGAGGGGTTGGGGTGAGGGCTGACCGCGCGCTAGCCCGCTTTCGAGCAGCTCATATCGCCGCCAGTGATCTGCCAGCCGCCAGTGAGCGGGCCGACCCAGCTGAGCGTGACGTGGCCGGAGTAGACATCTGGCCCTGAGCCGACATCCGCCACGCTGACCTGATGTGGGGTCGTGGGGAGTGTCCCGCTATCGGTCTCGTCGTCCCACACTTGCAGATAGATGGGATAGGTCACTTTGCCGGCGCTCCAGGTCGGCGCGCCCAGCGCATACTGGAGGATCGGGCGCGGCGCGTACTTATTGGAGGCGCTGGCGACGTTCGACGCCGTGGGTGGATCAGGCCATTGTGGTCGCGGGCCGCAGACTTGCGCGCTCGCGCTGGAGGCGCCCGTGGCGACCAGATAGCTATTGTTCGCGTTGGCCCAGCTCTGGATGATGAGCGGTGGCCGCCCGAGATATTGGAATGCGACGCAGCCGCCGACCAGCGCCGCGAGCGCGATGACCGTCAGCAGCAGCTTGCGCTGTAGCCGTCCCGCTGGATGGGCGCCACTTGTGGGTGGCCGCGCGACGACAATTGTTCCCGCCACGATGTCGCCCACCCGCTGCTCGTGCAGCGTGCTCTGCGCGACGAGCGCGCCGACGATGTAGAACACCGGCAAGACATCCACCAGCCGCAAGACATTGCGCATCAGAATCGCGCCGAACGAGGGGCGCCCGCCATCCAACATGACCACCTGCAAGCGGAGCAGCGCTTTGCCCGGCGTCGCGCCAAAGACCGCCTCGAAGCCCGTGAAGTAGGCGATGACGATGATCGCCAACCAGAGAAAGGCGAGGGTGGTGGCCTGGCCAACGTACAAGTAGACGCCATCGCCGTTGATGAGCGCTCTGGCTGAACTGTCGGCCAGCGGCTGGTAGACCCCGAAGACCTGGCTCGCTCCCACCTGGAGCAGCGACACGAGCGCCAGATCAATCAGCATAGCCAGTGAGCGCTGGCCCAGTGTCGGCGAAAACAGGAACTTGCCGAACACCTTGGTGGGACTCCACAGATCGGTCTTCGTCTCATTCATCCTGCGCTGCGCCTCCTCGCCACGTTTGCGACGCTCCTACACGACGCCACCTTACTACACGGTCGAGGCGTGCGCAAGGCCACCTGCGGAGACCTACGGAGACCTGCGCAGATTGGCGGAGCTTCTGCGTCTATGCCAGGAGTAATCGCGTAGAGAGCGCACAGTGGCATGATCAGGGAGTGACCAGATGGATGAGACCGTGACGATGGATAAAGATGGCGTGCTCAGACGGATGAACACCAGCTACGAGCGCATCGAAGCCGCGCTGGATGCGCTCACGCCGCAGCAGTGGATCGCGCCGCGCGAGCTGGGCGCTTGGTCGGCGCGCGATGTCGTGGCGCACCTCACGTACTGGCTCGACCGATTGGTGGAGGAGGTGGACGCGGTGGGGCAGCAGAAGCCGCCGAAGGAGCCGTCAATTGGCATGAGCGACGCCGATGTGGACGGCGCCAACGCGCAGGCGGCTGCGGCGCATGGCGATGAGACACCCCCGCAGACGCTCGGCGCATTCCGCCGCAGCTTTGGTCAGCTAGTGGACATCGTGCGCCCACTCTCGTGGGATGACCTCGCGGCGGTCGGGCGCTTCGAGTGGCTGGGCCAGACGCCGCTCTGGCGCGTGATCGCCGAGGACACCTGGGAGCATTTTGACGAGCACCTGCCAGAGATCGAGGCGGCGCGCGGCAGCGGGCGCCAGGGTTAGCCCTGGTTATCCCCGCACGCGACTCCGCGACTCCGTACCCCGCTAGGGCGTGGCTGTCGGGATAGATGCAGTTGTCGCGGTCGGCGTGGGTGTGTAGTTGCTACAGTTCGGCATGGCGACCAATAACCCTGCCGCCTGATACTGAGGATAGGCGCTTACGTTGACATCGCTCGGCGGATCAATGACGACGAGTGTGTCCGTGTAGTAAGCAATCGGCGATTGCCCTGCGGGCGGGGGTGGGTTTGGGGCTGTGAGCGTGATGGAATCACCTTGCAGTGCAACGCTCGTGGCTCCTCCAGTCGTTGTAACGGCTTGGGTGGGGGTGACGCTCCCATCTGGATGCTTCCAGTAATAGTTGATGGTAAAGCTAGGGCTAGACGCCATGTCTACAGACGCCGTGTAGGAGAATGTCTGCGCGCCACCAGCGATACAATCGTAGATTCGTAGGTTGGCGCTATGTGGGTAGACATTCACGCCCTTGATCCACGTCTCGCAGACAATATTGATGTGATTTGAAGGCAGCGAGATCATCGGATTGGGCTTCATGACCTCAAGCTGAAGGGAGAATGAGCGGCCATCCGCTATCGCTGGATCGGGCAGATAGTTGTAGACAGGATTATCCTGCCCATACTTATCATCCCAGCTATAGTGCGCGACCGCTGGCGCTGTCACGGTTCCATCGCTCAGCCGCCAGCGGTAGGTGAAGTAGCCATCCGGCGCATTCTTAGGAAACGACACCGCGCCAAGTATCTGAAATGGATTGGCGAGTGGACAACCTGTATGTGTGTCACAGGCGCCTCGTAAGAGCCCGCACGGATCCAGAACCGTCACCGCCTGCACAGTGAAGGGGTCGCTGCCGTTCGATGGCACCACAGGATGCCCGCCAGTTGGGGCGGTGGGCGTTGGGCCGCTAAGCGGCGGTTGGCTCGACTCGGCGGTTGGGAGTGTCGTCGCTGTAGTGGTTGCGTCGGATGCGGCGGCATTGCTTGACCCACCGCGCTGTCGTCCCTGGCTGAGGCCATAGAGCGTCGCTGCGAGCGCGCCGACCACCAGAAACATCGCCAGCGCCGAATAGATTCGCTTCGCGCTTCCCATTCGCCGTATGAGCCAGGCAAGCCGTTGCATGCGACGCCTCCACATGTTCACACTCAGCGCCGCGCCTGCTCGCTGCGCAACTGCGCTCTATCATAGCGGAGCATGTCAAGAGGGCGGCGTTTTCGCTACGGGCGTAGCGACGTGATCGGGCTAGCGGCGGGCGGGCTGCGTCGTGGGTGGCTGGGCGCGTGTGGCGCGGGCGGGGCGCGCGGAGTCATCCACCGACTCCAGCAGCTTGCC
>JAICSR010000491.1 GCA_025936795.1 Ktedonobacterales bacterium
CGTGTGGCGAGTGCGGCGCAGGCAGCACGGTCACATCCTCAGCGCCGCGATACTCCTGCCATAGCTCGCGTGTACGCCCCACCGCCTCGTCAATCGTCTCCTGATACTGCGGCGGCGCGCCGTTCCAGTCATACATCGTGCGGGCCAGCGCGATGCGGATGCCGACATCACGCGCCGCGCGAATCACGGCGCGGTCGTTCTGGTTGCCGCCACTGTGGATGTAGAAGAAGTCGCAGACAGTGGTCACGCCCGCACGCAGCATCTCGGCGAAGGCGAAACGCGCGCCGTGATAGATCACGTTCTCGCTCATGCGCGGCGTGTAGCCGTAGAGCGCGCGGTCGCGCCAGGTAAAGAAGTCGCAGTCGTCGGCGACGCCACGCAGCAGCGACTGAAAGGAGTGGTTGTGCGCGTTGATCGTGCCAGGCAGCAGCAGGCGGCGCGGGAAGCGCTCGACGGATATCTCCGGTGGTAGTTCGTCCAACGCCACGATGCGCTCGATGCGTCCAGCGGCGATGATGACCGCCAGATCGCGCTGGAAGCGCCCCTCATACCAGACGCGCTCCGCCGCGAGCGCCCGCCGCGCCGGTTGCGCTGGCGGCGTGGAATGCCCTGTCATGCCATTTCTCCGCTCTCTCGCCCTTGAGGATGGTCGCGCCAGACAGCGTATCACACGTATCAAACCAGCGGTATTCGCGGAGGCTGAGCCGACGCATCGCCGTGCTGACGGTCACATAGATGAGAGCATCCAATACACTGCGGCCCACGTCGCGAACCAGACGAGCACGCCGCTGAGCAGGCGTCGGCATTGCTCCAACTGCGCATACCGTAGCGCGCGCTGCGTTACTGGCCCGTCGTCCGCTGCCGCCTGGGCCCCTGCGCTGGCAAGAAATTCGAGCATCTGCACATCCGCAGCGGTAGGCGTCGCATCAATCGCTATGAGGTCGAGGGATTCAGACACAGTAATGGTTGACGCTGTAAGCTCCGGCTCAATCCGTGCAATCGCATTGACCGTCCCAGAGATGTCAAGCAAAGGCAGACCGGTCGCTGCGGCAGTAAGCGCCACGAGCTGCGCGGCGCTTGCCTGGCGCTGCGCGATCTTCGCACGCGAGGATGGCGACACATAGCGCATGTCTGGCGGCGACTCCCACAGCAGGGTCTGATCGCCAGCATCCAGGATATAGGCAACGCGCCTGCGTACATAGAGGTCGTTGTAGGCAAACCGCGCAAGCCAGCGCACCTTGCGCCAGGCGATGCATCGCGGGCGCCAGTGCGTTTGCGGGCCGCGAATGGTCAACCCTTCGGATGTGGCCTTCACTTCAACGCCTCGGCTGCGGGCTTTCCATTTGTTCCGTGTGCGGCAGAAGAAAGCGAATATCAGCGTACTTGTGGTCACGAAGACGCCAGCGATCCACAGGAAGGTGTAGACGAAGAAATCATCAGGAAGGTCAGGCGAGAAGGGAGGGATAGCGCTCTGTCGTGGGATAGCGGACACGGCAAGCGCCACCATCCAGATGGTCACCAACATTGAAATGATGCTCCCCGCGAGCGACACGATGACGATCACCAGGGGGCGCGTCAGCGGCTCCGGCGTTGAAACAACCAGTGACGACGCATCCATGAAGAGGTTGGGGTCGCCAGGCTCGGCCTCCTGTACGGGCTGTTCGCCTTGCGCAATGGGAGCAATACGAGGATCTCGAGTTCGCACAGCTCGCCGGAGCACTGGCGCCATGTCGGACGGAGGCAGCCGCTTCGCGTTCCCGCCAAGATACAATCCCCTGACGACGTTTGCGGCCGAAGCTACCAGATAGCAACCAGCAGCGAGCGACAGGTACGATGTCATGAGAAACCCGCGCGCAGTCCCATCGAGCGCATGAATATCTTGCCAGGTGAACACGCGGCTAGAGGGTGTTCGGAGTACCAGGGCTGCGACGAAACCGCCAGCGAGAATGCATTGAAGAAGAGTCCATAGCCAGCGGACGATCAGCAGACGTCCAGAAGGGCGCGTCACCAGCAGCGCCAGGAGCAGAGACCGCATTCGTGTGAGCTTGTACACGAGGCTCCAATCTCCTAGCCTGATTCTTCACCCACGGGTATCTGATGGTGTGTTGAACGCCATCAGGTACAGGTCGGGAAAAAGGCCCGCATCTACCTCCTAGTCTACACGATAGCCATATCATGCGGGCGTATGCGGGCGGCGCGCTGGGGTGAAGGCGACAGCGGCGGCCTACCAGCGCAGGCGCGCGTAGGAGACGCGGCGGGCGGAGAGCAGCGTGAGCGCGGCGGCGCCCAGCCCAACGACGCCGACGATCAGCGAGACGACCGGCCCCACGACCGGCGCCGACTTGAGCAGGCAGAGGATGGCGACGCCCAGCACCGTCGAGAGCAGCAGCGAGGGATCGTGGTCGCGGCGTGTTCCGCGCAGCAATGAGGCGCCGAGCCAGCTCGCGAACGCGACCGTGCCAACCACCCACGCGACCCAGAGTGTCAGCGCGATCACCAGCGCCACGGGGATGCCGACGCAGGTGACGAAGAGCGCCGCGCCGATCACCACGCCGACCACGCCAACCAGCGCGCCCCAGACGCCGCTGATGAAGAAGCGGCGCGCGATGGTATAGCGCACATGCCCCACCACCTCTGGCAGGAAGGCGGAGAGGCCAATCGCGGCGCTCACCCAGAAGAGCAATCCCAGCCAGAACGCGCTCGCC